>NZ_VWWH01000013.1:0-125792 GCF_011753045.1 Burkholderia sp. Ap-955 | reverse complement strand
GCGGTGCGCGGCGCGACCTCGAGCGTGACCGTGCGGGCGCGGGCCGTCGCGTCCGGTGCGCTCGCGGGCGCCTTCGCGCGCTGGAATTCGGAGCCGACCGCGAGCACGCGCGCGCGCCGCACCACGGTCTCCGCCTCGAACGTGCCGGGCGACGTCGCCGAGCCGCCGATCTGCTGCGTCAGCAACACGTCGACGAAGTCGCCCGGCTGGATCAGCCCCGCGTTGCCCGACACGTCGTCGACCGGCACCGAGATCGCGCGCATGCCGGGCTGCAGCGCCGCCGCGAGAAAATCCGGCGCACCGGCCGGTATCACGTTCTCGACGCGAATCGGTGCGCCGGCGCCGACGTGGTTGCGCAGCAGCGCGCCCTTCAGGTCCGCGCCCGGCTGCGACTCGACGAACGCGCCAGCCGGCACCTGCGCGCGCGGCATGCGCTTCCACGCCAGATCGTTGTCGCGCAGCAGCAGCCCTTCCGGCAGGTCGGCGGCGGCGACCCGCACGCGCGCCTGATCCGTTTCGGCAGGCACCGACGGCGTCGACGCGGCGACGTACAGTTCGCGCAGGATGAACGCACCGATGCCGGCGGCAACGACGAGCACGGCCAGTCTCAGCGGTTTGGGCATGGCGGCGTGCGTCCCCCCCGGCTAGGTCAGCGAAACCGTGTGTGGAAACGACGCCCAGACGGCCAGCGTGCCGCCGAGCGCGAGCGCAACGCCGTAGGGCACGCCGCGCGCGGCGACCGCGCGAACCGAGGCTGCGCGTCGCGGCCGCGCCGCCAGCAACGCGATGCCGCACAGCGCACCGCCCGCGCCGACGCCCGTCAGGACCGGCAACGCCAGTGCCGGGCCGGCCCACAGGAATACCGCCGCCGCCAGCTTGACGTCGCCTCCACCGATCCAGCCCGCGTGGCGCATGCCGCCGAACAGCAGCAGCATCGCCGCACCGGTCGCGACATGGCCGGCCAGCGGCGCGAACCCGTCGCGCGCGAGCGCCGCCGCGACGAAATACAGCGCCGCGAACGCGAGCACCGCGCGATTGGACAGGCGCCGGTCGCGCAGATCCTGCGCGGCGAGCGAGGCCAGCAAGACCGTGGCCACCGACTGCACGAGCATGAGCATGGGAGAGCCGTCCGTCGACACGCCCCGGCCGGATACGTTCTACCGATGCGGATCCCGGTGTTCGTCGGTGGCGCGCGGGTTCAGGGGATCAGATCAGGCTCGTCACCTTGTTGATCAGCGTCGTGAACACGCTCGGCAAGCCGCCGCTGGTGCTGCTGAGGATCACGCCGACCGCCGCGAGCGCGACCACGACGATGCCGGCGAGCACGGCGTATTCGAGCGAACTGACGCCACGTTCGTCACGCAGCAGGGACTTGACGTATTGCAGCATGGCAACCTCCGTGTAACGGGGCCGGTGACCGACCGTTGAACGCAAAGATGCTCCGTTGCTCCGGTGGTTGCGCAGGACATCCGCCCATTGCGATCCATGCGCGCGACCCTGGCACGAGGCCGCCCGCATCCCCCGGAATCCTCTCTCGATTACTGCAACACGCGGCGTGCAACGACATCTTCGATCGTTGCGTGCCTGCATCGGTGGTGCGGTCTTCCCGCACGATGCAACCGCGCTGATTCGTCTAGGGTATAGACAATTTTTCAGGCGAATTCAAATTATTTGGCGTCGGAATGCATTTATGGATTTCATCCTGCAACGATGAAATCCATGCCGTTCATTTCCGGTCATTTTTTCTCGCGTGACAGCGAAGGGTTCGCCGATCGGAACGAGCATGCCGACTGCTGCAGCGCGTGAATGATCGCCCCGGTTTCCGTTCGATTTATCGGCATGCCGGGCCGATCCGCATGCGGCCGTCTTGCCACGCCCGGCCGTCCCGGCATGCACGACGGCCTCGCATCACATCTCCCCCGACCACCTGCCCCCGTTTTTCCGCCCGGATTCGGCAAATGATCTTCGCGCGAATCCACGCGCGTCTTCATCGCGACTTTCCAACCGGCAATTTCATGATTCCGCTTCCAGCTTCATTCGACTTGATTGGAATCCTGATTGAATGTCAGTTGCATGTGAATGCCGTTCTCATCCGGATGGAACGAATCGCCCGGCGCACCAACCCGGAAAACGGCGATAAGCATAGTTCAAATCGTTTCTTGTCCAGCCCTGGCACGTCATCGAGAATGCGCCGACGGGCTGAGGCCCAGCTTCGCTTCCCCCCAACGTTCCGGAACCATCGATTCATGCTTCCATTGCGCCTGCTTCGCTCGCTGCTGATCGCGTCCCTCATTGCGTTGCCGGCCGCCGCCGCGCACGCCGACAAGCCCGCCACCATCCGCATCGGTGTCGCCCAGCAAGGCGCCGGCGATCCGCCGACGTTCGGCGGATCCAGCGCGGCCACCGCGCAGTTGCAGCAGTTGGTCGAAAAGGAGTTCGCGGCCGACGGCATCAAGGTGCAGTGGCTGTTCTTCAAGGGCGCGGGGCCGGCCGTCAACGAGGCGATCGCCAACAAGGCGCTCGACTTCGCGTACCAGGGCGACCTGCCCGCCGTGCTCGCGCGGGCGAACGGGATCAAGACGCGCCTGCTGCTCGCCGCGAGCGTGCGCTCGGGCGTCAAGATCGCGGTGCCGCCCGACTCCCCGATCCGCTCGATCAAGGACCTGAAGGACCGCCGCGTGTCGATCTTCCGCGGTACGAACCTGCAGCTCGTCGCCGACAACGCGCTCGCGAAGAACGGCCTCGGCGAACGCGACCTGCGCGTGATCAATCTCGACGCCGCGAGCTCGCTCGCCGCGCTCGCGTCGAAGGGCATCGATGCGTCGGTGGGCGACTACCAGCTGTACAAGCTGCGCGACGCGGGGCTCGCGAAAATCATCTACGAATCGCAGAACGACGGCCCGCAACTCACGCGCCAGACCCACCTGCTCGTGCTCGACGATTTCGAGCGCGCGCATCCGGACATCGTGCAGCGCGTCGTCACCGCACTCGTGAAGGGTGCGCAATGGTCGTCCGATGAAGCGAACCGCGATGCGCTGTTCAAGCTGTGGGCGAAAAGCGGCGTGCCGGTGTCGTCGTGGCAGGCCGACTATGCGAACCAGCGCCTGAAGGATCGCCTGTCGCCGTTGATCGATCCGTTCGTCGTCGCGCGCTACAAGTCCGTCGCGCAGGATGCGCTGGCACTGAAGCTGATCCGTCAGCCGGTCGACGTCGATGGCTGGTTCGAGCCGAAGTATCTCGACAATGCGCTGCGCACGCTGAAGCTCGAAAGCTACTGGCCACGCTACGACGCGGCCGGCAAGCCTCTTTCCTGACCCGGACCTGCCACGATGAGCGACACCGCCTTTTCCATCCCGTCATCCGGGCGCCCCGCGCTCGCCGCGCCGCCGCACCGTGCGGCGGCCGTGAAGCGGTGGTCGTGGCGGCTCGCGCCGTGGCTGCTGCCCGCGCTGCTGTTCACGCTGTGGAGCGTCGGCAGCGCGCGCGGCTGGATCGCGCCGCAGATCCTGCCGCCGCCCGAACGCGTGTTCGACGCACTCGCGGATCTCGCGACGAGCGGCGATCTCGTGCGCCACACGCTGATCAGCCTGCAGCGCGTGCTGGTCGGCTTCGCCGCCGGCACGCTGCTCGGCTTCGCGACCGGCGTCGCGCTCGGCCTGTCGCGCACGCTGGAAGTCTACGTGCTGCCGAGCTTCAACGCGCTCGTGCAGATTCCGGTGCTCGGCTGGCTGCCGTTCCTGCTGCTGCTCGTCGGTGTCGGCGAGCCGCTCAAATACCTGCTGATCGCGCATGCGGCGCTCGTTCCCGTCACGCTGAGCACGTTGCAAGGGTTTCGCCAGACCCCGCCCGCGCTCGACGAAGTCGCGCGCGTATTCGGCTACACGCGGCGGCAACGCATCGTGCACGTCGTGCTGCCCGCCGCGATCCCGACGCTCGCGACCGGTGTGCGGCTCGCGTTCACGAAGTCGTGGCTCGCGCTCGTCGTCGTCGAGCTCGTCGCATCGTCCGAAGGGCTCGGCTACCTGATCGTGTACGGGCGGCAACTGTTCCAGCTCGATCTCGTGATGGCGGCCGTGATCGTCGTCGGCGCGGTGGGCCTGCTGATCAACCGGCTGCTCGATGCGTTCGAAGCACGCTTGCGCCGCGGCGTGCCGTCCGCGTTCCGCGGCTGAAGCGCCGCCCCTGCCCGCGCCACCGAAGGAGTCCCACCCTTGACGTATCCTGCTGCCGCGCCTGACGCCACCCCGCCTGCTGGCGCGACCGCCCGCCGCCTGCGCGCACCCGACTGGCGCGGCTTCGTGCTGCCGCTCGTCGCGTTCGCGCTGTGGTGGGCGATCGCTTCCGCGCACCTCGTCAGCAGCGGGCTGCTGGTCGGCCCGGCCGACGTGCTGCGTACCGCATGGGCGCAAGCCACGAGCGGCGCACTCGGCCGCGCGCTGTCCGCGTCGCTCGCGCGTGAAGCGTGCGGTTTCGTGCTCGGCGCGACGGGCGGCCTGCTGCTCGGCGCCGCGCTCGGGCTGTCGCGCGTCGCCGCGCGCATGGTCGGCCCGAGCTTCGACACGTTCAAGCAGATCTCGCTGTTCGCGTGGATTCCGCTGATTTCCGTGTGGTTCGGCCTCGGCGACGTCGCCAAGGTCGTGTTCCTGTCGCTCGCCGCGCTGCTGCCCGTCGCCGCGCACACCTGCGACGGCATTCACGCGGTGCCACGCGCGTATGTCGACGTCGCCCGCGCGCTGCGCTACTCGCGGCTCCAGCTCGTGCGCTACGTGATCCTGCCGGCCGCGCTGCCGTCGATCTTCACCGGGCTGTATCTCGGCCTGATCTATTCGTGGCTCGCGACGCTCGGCGCCGAATACCTGCTGGTCGCCGGCAGCGGGATCGGCAACACGCTGATCGACGGCAGCGAGCAGTTCCGGATGGATCTCGTGCTGTTCGGGATCATCGTCGTCGGCGTGACCGGCTGGGCGCTGAACGCAATCGCGCGTGCGATCGAGCGCAAGGTGCTGGCCCGGCGCGGCGACCTGACGCGCTGATCGTCGTTTCCTTCCTCGTCACCCTCTTCCTCGCACCGCCATGACGACCCTCGCCTCCGATTCGCTCGACATCCTCCACGTGAGCAAGCACTACGCGCAACGCGGCGCCGCGCTCGCCGTACTCGACGACGTGTCACTGCACGTGCGCGCCGGTGAATTCGTCACGATCGTCGGCTCGAGCGGTTGCGGCAAGTCGACACTGCTGCGGCTGATCGCCGGGCTCGATACCGATTACGCGGGCGAGATCCGGGCCGGCGCCGAACGCGTGCGCGACACGTCGCTGCAGCGCGGAATCGTGTTCCAGGATCACCGGCTGTTCCCGTGGCTGACCGTCGCGCAGAACATCGAGGCCGCGCTGCGCAACGCCCCGCTCGATGCGGCCGCGAAACGGCGCGCGGTTGCCGATCACATCGCGCTCGTCGGGCTGAACGGCTTCGAGCACGCGTATCCGAACCAGCTGTCGGGCGGGATGGCGCAGCGCGTCGCGATCGCGCGCGGCCTCGTGAACCGCCCGCGCGTGCTGCTGCTCGACGAACCGTTCGGCGCGCTCGACGCGCAGACGCGCGCGCGGATGCAGAACGAACTGCTGCGCATCTGGGAACAGGAACGCATCACGATGATCCTCGTCACGCACGACGTCGACGAAGCCGTGTATCTCGGCGACCGCGTCGTGACGATGGCGCCGCGCCCGGGCCGCATCGAACGCATCGTCGATGTCGCGTTGCCGCGCCCGCGCCGGCGCGATTCGCCGGAATTCGCGCGATTGCGCGATACCGTGCTCGCCGATTTCGACGACCACGAACCACCGGGCGACGATCGCCCGGGCGGCCAGCGCGTCGACACGCCGCGCCCGCACCGGATCGGCGAATGGCGGCTTGCGTGGTAGCACGCATGTCGCACCGCATTGCTCAGCATGACGACGCATATCGATCATCGCTGCGCACACGCTAAGGTTGTGACGATTCATCGGTTCCGATTGCGCGCGGTCCCTGCTTGAATGGAGACTCGACCGACCCGACTCCAGGAGACTCCCGATGTCCGAAGTCCAGCACGCCGCTCACCCTTCTTCGCATGCGTCGCACGCCGCGCCGCGCACGGCCGCCACGCCGCTCCAGCTTCGCCAGGTCGCCGGCCGGATCGGCGCCGAGATCGCCGGCGTGCGGCTGTCAGGCACGCTCGACGACGCGACGTTCGACGCGATCCAGGCCGCGCTGCTGCGCCACAAGGTGCTGTTCTTCCGTGGCCAGCAGCATCTCGACGACACTGCGCAGGAAGCGTTCGCACGCCGCTTCGGCAAGACCGTCGCGCACCCGACCGTGCCGTCCGTCGACGGCAGCGCAGCCCTGCTCGAACTCGATTCCGCGCACGGCGCGCGCGCCAATTCGTGGCACACCGACGTGACCTTCGTCGATGCGTACCCGAAGATCTCGATCTTGCGCGCCGTCGTGATTCCGCCGTTCGGCGGCGACACCGTGTGGGCCAATACGGCCGCCGCATACGCCAACCTTCCCGACCCGCTGCGCGCGCTCGCCGACACGCTGTGGGCGCTGCACACCAACGCATACGACTACGCGTCGACGCACGTGCATGCCGACGATACGCAACTGAAGCGCTACCGCGAAGTGTTCACGTCGACCGTCTACGAAACCGAGCACCCGGTCGTGCGCGTCCATCCGGAAACCGGCGAACGCACGCTCGTGCTCGGGCATTTCGTGCAGCGGCTCAAGGGGCTGTCGGCGCAGGATTCCGCGCACCTGCTGCAGGTGTTCCATGAGCACGTGACGCGTCTCGAGAACACCGTGCGCTGGAACTGGCAGGAAGGCGACGTCGCGATCTGGGACAACCGCGCGACGCAGCACTACGCGATCAACGACTACGGCGATGCGCGCCGTGTCGTGCGCCGCGCGACCGTGCACGGCGACGTGCCGGTCGGCATCGACGGCCGCCAGAGCGTCGTGCTGAAGGGGCCGGGCGCGACGCTGCAATAACGCCCGCGCCGCGCCTGCCCCCTTTCCGCTACCGGACACCGACCATGCACTTCCCGCCTCCGGACCGACGCGCACCCGCGCAACGATGTCGGCCCTCCGCCCTCTCCACTTCCGCCAGGAGCGTCGCATGAGCGCCCTACTCGAACCCGCCGCCCAGCCGGTCGACGTGATTCCGCTGTCCGCCCATATCGGCGCGGAAATCCGCGGCGTCGACCTCACGCAACCGTTGACCACGCCGCAGATTGCGGCGATCCGCGCCGCGCTGCTGAAATGGCGCGTCATCTTCTTCCGCGAGCAATTCCTCACGCACGAGCAGCACGTCGCGTTCTCCGCGCAGTTCGGCGAGCCGACGGTCGGTCATCCGGTGTTCGGGCACGTCGACGGGCATCCGGCCGTCTACTCGATCGCGAAGCACCGCAAGGCGACGCGCTTCGAAGGCGAACCGGTGCGCCGTCCGTGGACCGGCTGGCACACCGACGTGACGGCCGCCGTGAACCCGCCGTGGGCGTCGATCCTGCGCGGCGTGACGATCCCGCCGTACGGCGGCGACACGCACTGGACGAACCTCGTAAGGGCGTACGAAACGCTGTCGGCGCCGCTGCGCGGCTTCGTCGACGGCCTGCGCGGCGTTCACCGCTTCACGCCGCCGGCCGGCGCGCGCGCCACCGGCGCGTTCGACGAGGCGGTCGAACGCCGCCCGCTCGTCACCGAGCACCCGCTCGTGCGCGTGCATCCGGAGACCGGCGAACGCGCGCTGTACGTGAGTCCGAGCTTCCTGAAGTCGATCGTCGGGCTGACGCCGCGCGAGAGCCAGGCGCTGCTCGAACTGCTGTGGGAACACGTGACGCGGCCGGAATTCACGATCCGCTTCAAGTGGGAACCGCGCAGCATCGCGTTCTGGGACAACCGCGCGACCGCCCACCTCGCGCCCGTCGACATCTTCGATCTCGACTTCGACCGCCAGCTGTATCGCACGACGCTCATCGGCGATGTGCCGGTCGGCCCGGACGGCCGGCCGTCTGTCGCACTCGAAGGCTCGCCGGTCGAAGCCGCGGCGGCGGTCGCGCTCAACTGAACCGACCCGATCTACCGGTAGCCGGCGCGCACTGCATCGCGCCGGCCTTTCCCGTCGTTACACCGCGCGGACGACAGCACCGTCCGCGCGGCCCGCCCGTCAATCCAGCCAGACCCCGTCGAAGCGATGCCCGCCGAGCGGCGAGAACGTCAGCCCGTGCACGCGTTTGGACACCGGCAGCGACACGATCGACGTCGCGATCGGCGTGAACGGCACCTGGTCCTTGAACACGACCTGCGCCTGCTCGTACAGCGCCGTGCGCTTCGCGACGTCCCCATTGGAACGCGCCGCGTCCACCAGCTTCTCGAAATCCTGGTTGCACCACTTCGCGAGATTGCTGCCGTGCACCGCGTCGCAGCCGAGCAGCGTGCCGAGCCAGTTGTCGGGGTCACCGTTGTCGCCCGACCAGCCGTACAGGATCGCGTCGTGCTGCCCGTCATGCTTCGCGCGGCGGTTGTATTCACCCCACTCGTAGCTGACGATCTTCGCGCGCACGCCGATCTTCGCCCAGTCCTGCTGGATCAGTTGCGCCATCAACTGCGCATTCGGGTTGTACGGGCGCTGCACCGGCATCGCCCACAGCGTCAGGTCGAAGCCGTTCGGGAAACCGGCCTGCGCGAGCAGCGCCTTCGCGGCCGCCGGGTCGCGCGGCGCATCCTTCAGCCGCGGGTTGTACGACCATTGCGCGGGCGGCATCGGGTTCGTCGCGATCTTCGCGTCGCCGTTGAACACGGTCTTCACGATCGCCGACTTGTCGATCGCGATGTCGAGCGCGCGACGCACGTCGACGCGATCGAGCGGCGCATGCTGCGTGTTGTACGCGACGAAGCCGACGTTGAAACCCATCCCCGAGAACAACGTCAGCTTCGGGTCGCGCCGCACCGTGTCGAGATCGGCCGGCCGCGGGAACGCCGATACCTGGCACTCGCCGGCCACCAGCTTCTGCAGGCGTGCGGCCGGATCGGGCGTGATCGCGAACACGAGACGCGAGAGCTTCACGTCGTCCGGCTTCCAGTAGTCGGGATTCGCGTCGTAGCGGATCAGCGCGTCCTTCTGGTACGTGCGCAGCAGGAACGGCCCCGTGCCCACCGGGAACTGGTTGATGTCGGCCTCGCGATGGCGCGCCGCGAGCTGCGACGCATACTCGGCCGACAGGATCGACGCGAACGCCATCGCGAGATTGCGCACGAACACGACGTCGGGTGTCTTCAGCACGAAGCGCACCGTGTAGTCGTCGACCTTGTCGATGCGCTCGACGTTGCGGTCGAAGCCGAGGTCGCTGAAATACGGGAAGCTGACCGGATAGGCCTTGCGGAATGGATCCTCGGGATCGAGCATCCGGCGGAACGTGAAGACGACGTCGTCGGCCTGGAACGGCCGCGTCGGCTTGAACCACGCGGTGGTCTGGAATTTCACGTCGCGCCGCAGGTGGAACGTGATCGTGCGCTGGTCGGGCGACACGTCCCAGCTCGTCGCGAGCGCCGGCTCGAGATCGAGCGTGCCGCGCTTGAACTGCACGAGCCCGTTGTAGACCGGGTACGTGCTCGCATCGAAATCGGTGCTCGTCGTATGCTGGCCCGGATCGAAGCCGGCCGGGCTGCCTTCGGTGCAATACACGAGCGTCTTGCCGGACGGCGCGGCAAGCGCGTGCGTGGCCGCGCCGGCGAGCAGCAGCGACGCCGCGATGCAACGCAGGGCTGCGGCGGCATGGGGTACGCCACGCGCACGACGCGCAGCCGACGAAACGAAAGCGTTCTTCATGGTGACGGAGACAGGAAAGAGCTGTCATGCAAATGACGACGGCCGATCTTCGCGCGCCTCCCGCCGATCGCTTACCAATTAATTTCGCGTTGCTTATCGTCGTGGCTGCATCCCGCTGCCCGTGCATGAAAACGTCCGCGCGAGCGCCGGGCGGCCGTCTCGCAGCGCCGTCTTCCGGCCCCCTGCAGACTCGCCGGAAATGGTGCATCGTATCGGCTGGCCAACACTGGTACGGGCGCGCCCGGATTTGCCCGGCGCCGCCGCGCCGCCGATTCCAGGAGGACACACGATGCCTGTCAGCTCCGAAACGTCTGCTCGCCCGGTAAAGACGCCGGGCCCCGATCACCCGATCACGATCGAACTGCACCCGCGGCGCGTCGTGGTCAAGGCGGCCGGCAGGGTCGTCGCGGATACGCGCCGCGCGCTGGCGCTGCGTGAAGCCGCCTACCCGGCGGTGCTCTACATCCCGCGCGAGGACGCCGACCTGACACTGCTGCAACGCACCAATCACGCGACGTACTGCCCGTACAAGGGCGACGCCGCCTACTACTCGATTCCGGTCGGCGGCGAGCGCTCGGTCAATGCCATCTGGACCTACGAGGCGCCGTATCCTGCCGTCGACGCGATCCGCGGGCACCTCGCGTTCTATCCGGATCGCGTCGATTCGATCGAGGAAAGCCCCGCCGGCTCCGATTGAGGGTCGCGGCAGTCGTTCATCGAACGCCGGGCGGCCCCGCGTGCGTAGTGATTTCGCCGGTGCGGCCCGCCGTGCCGGCAGGTTCTTGCGCGGATCGCCGATCCGTACGACGCCACCTGGCCCGCCGCTGATTTGCATATGCGGATTCGTTGGTTGGCCGCCGGCCTGCGCGGCCGTATCGTCCTGAATCCGGCGCGGGCCGGCCCGTGGCGCGCATCGCCCGCATCGGACCCCGCCCTGCGCCGGCCGCGCCGTCTTTCGCGCGCGGCCCGTGAACCCGCACGCAGGACGCCTCGATGAACGACACACCGCACGCAGACGTTGAACCGACACCGGCGAACCCGCATCGCCGCCAGTGGCTGCAAGGCGCGGCCGCCGGGCTGGCCGGGCTCGCGCTCGGACCGCTCGCGGGCCTGCCTGCATATGCGCAAGACAGCGGCACGCGGCTGCGCGTCGGTTTCCAGAAATACGGCAACTTCGTCGTGCTCAAGGCGCGTGGCACGCTGGAGAAGCGGCTCGCGAGCCAGGGCGTCACCGTGCAGTGGCTCGAATTTCCGGCCGGCCCGCAATTGCTCGAGGGCCTGAACGCCGGCGCGATCGACGTCGGCACGGTCGGCGAGACGCCGCCGATCTTCGCGCAGGCGGGCGGCGTCGATTTCGTCTACATCGGCAACGAGCCGCCCGCGCCGCAGGGCGAGGCGATCGTCGTGCTGCCCGATTCGCCGATCCGCAACGTCGCGCAGCTGCGCGGCAAGAAGGTCGCGTTCAACAAGGGTTCGAACGTCCACTACCTGCTCGTGAAGGCGCTCGAACATGCGGGGCTGACGTATGCCGACATCCAGCCGATCTACCTGACGCCCGCCGACGCACGCGCCGCGTTCGTGCAGCGCAACGTCGATGCATGGGTGATCTGGGATCCGTACCTGGCCGCCGCCGAGCGGCAGATCGGCGCGCGCGCGATCGCGAATGGCGAAGGGCTCGTGCGCAATACGCAGTACTACCTCGCGGCGCGCAAATACGCGGCGGCTCATCCGCAGGTGGTGCGCGCACTGCTCGACGAAGTCGACGCGGTCGACCGCTGGGCACGCGACCATGTGCCCGAAGTCGCCACGCAACTGTCGCCGCTCGTCGGCCTCGATGCGCCGACGCTCGAAGTCGCACTCAAGCGCGCCGGCTACGGCGTGCAGCCGATCAGCGACGCGACGCTCGCGTATCAGCAGAACATCGCGGACGCATTCAGCGCGCTGAAGCTGATTCCGGGCAAGCTGTCGGTCGCGAGCGCACGCTGACGCGCCGGTGCCGGTGCCGCTGCCGCCGACGCGCGGCGCGGTACGCGTGATTCAGCGCGCGGGTGCCGCGCCGATGCGCCGCCATTCGTCGTAGTCGGTGACGAGGCCCGCTTCGTCGACCGCGATATCGGCCGCATACGTGCCGCTTTCATAGCGGTACACGTGCTCCGCCGTACGCGTATAACGCTGTTCGCCGCGCACGAACGCGAAATCCGGAAAGCGCAGCCACGCGGTATGGATCACGGCCGCGTCGCCGACGGCCAGCCCTAGCCGACGGATCGGCAGCGTATTCGTCGACGGGCTGAAACCGAGATCGAGGTCGGTCGCGCCCGCGAGCGCCGGGACGTCGACGCCATCGATCGTCCATCGCCCTGCGTCACGGCGGATATCCCACTGCCGCGGCGGCTGCGTGCCGCCCCACTGCGTGATGCGTGCCGAGCGCGTGAGCCAGTCGGCACCGCATGCGATCGCATAATCGATGCGAAACGGCGAGCCGTCGATCGCACCCGACACCGATCCCGACAGGTCGACTCCCGTTCGCGACTCGCCGAGCCGGCACCATTCGGCCGCCTGCCACGTCTGCACGATCTGCCATGCGACGCAGCGCGTGCGCACCGCGTCATCCTGTTGCGTCATGTCTTCGTCTCCAGTCGATCGCACGGAAGCGAATTGTCCTCCATCGCACCGGCGAACACATGCGGCTTCGCCGACCGATGATCAGTATCGGTTCGCCGCGCACCTTCCGGCAGCCCTGCTTTGGTACCATCCGTCGATCGGCATCAACCGGAACCGGACAAGGGGCGCGACTTCATGGATTTGCTGGCGACGATGCGCATCTACGTGAGGGTCGTCGAGCGCGGCACGATGTCCGGCGCGGCGCGCGATCTCGACATGGGCCAGCCGGCCGTCAGCGAGCGCATCGAGCGACTCGAGAAGCATCTCGGCACACGGCTGCTGTTGCGCAGTGCGCGCACCCTCACGTGCACCGAAGAAGGCCGGATCTTCTACGAACGCAGCAAGGAACTGCTCGAAGCGGCCGACGATGCGGTCGCGTCAGTGTCGAAGACGGAAAACGCGCTCGACGGCACGATCCGGCTCGCGGCGCCGCAATGCGTCGGCGAAGTCGTGCTGCCGGGTGTGCTGATGCATGTCCGCACTGCGTATCCGAACCTGCACATCGATCTGGTCCTGAACGACGACATCGTCGATCCGGTCACGGAAGGCGTCGACATCTCGATCCGCGTCGGCGAGCTCGGCGACGGCGGGTTCGTCGCGCATCCGGTCGGCGCGGTCGGCCGCCGGCTCGTCGCCGCGCCGTCGTATCTCGGGCGGCACGGCCCGATCGATTCGACGGCCGATCTCGCGAACCATCCGTTCATCCGCGTGAAAGGCGTCTTCGCCAGCGAACGGCTGCCGCTGCAGCGCGACGGCGACGCGCTCGACTACGCGCGCATCCGCACGATCATGACGACGAGCCACTGGCGCCCGATGTTCGACACGATCGTGGCCGGCGGCGGCATCGGCGTGGTCCAGCAGCCGGCCTGCGCGGAGGCGCTCGCGGCCGGTGCGCTCGTCGAGCTCCTGCCGCAGTACGTGATTCCCGATTTCGCGCTCAACGTGCTGGTGCATGCGCAGCGGCCGCTGCCGCCGCGCGTGCGGGCCGTCGTCGAGCTGCTGAAGCAGGACATCCCGCCGCTGCTGGCCCGCCCTGCCCGATAACGGCGGCGCCCGCCGCCCCCGTCACGCCTGCAGCGACTTCCCCGGCTCCTTCACGTGGGCATCGACTTCCATCTGGTAGAAGCGCGCGCTGACGAAGCCGAACAGCGTCCAGCCGAGGAACACGCACAGGCCGCCGAGCATCAGCGCCTGCTCGCCCGAGCTGAACAGCGCATAGAAGCTGTACGCGGTGGCCACCATCGCGATCACGTTGGTCAGCAGCGCCTTCGCCGGCGGCACCTTCGCGACCCTCTGGATCGTGATCAGCGCGGCCATCGACATCACGTACGGCACGAGGTTCGTGACGACCGCGAGATCGACGATCTTCTGGAACTGGCTGCTCAGCTCCGGGCTGATCGTCATCAGCGCCAGCGCGACCTGCGCGACCAGCAGGATCACCATCCCGACGATCGGCGTGCCGGTGCGCGTCGCACGCGCGAACACCGGCAGGAAGTAGCCGACGTCCGCCGAGCTCTTGAACACCTGCGCGACCGTGAACTGCCAGCCGAGCAGCGAGCCGATGCACGCGATCACCATCAGCGCGGTGACGATCGTGCCGACCGTCGGGGTGAACATCGTCGCGAACGCGAGCGCGTGACGGCGGTCTGGCGGGCGGCCACGCGCCGCTCGCGGTCCTGAGCGCATCGCGGGACATGACGGGCGGCGCGACGCGCCCGCCCGCCGCATCACCACGCCTGCCGGTAGATCTCCAGCGCGTCGGTCTCTGTCACCTCGCGCGTATTGTTCACGAGCAGGCGCGTCTGCAGCATCGCATCCGACGCCATCCTCGGCAGGTCGCCTTCCCCGATGCCGACCTCGCGCAGCGTGCGCGGAATGCCCGTCGCGACGATCAGCCGGTCGATCTCGGCGATCAGCGCGTGCGTGCGCGCTTCATCGCTGCCCGTCGCCGACGGCGCGACGATCGCCGCGAGTTCCGCATACAGCGGCGCGGCGGCCGGCGCGTTGAAACGCAGCACGTGCGGCAGCACGAGCGCATTCGACAGCCCGTGCGGCACATGGAAGATCCCGCCGACCGGATAGGCCAGCGCATGCACGGCCGCGACCGGTGCATTCGCGAACGCCTGCCCCGCGAACATCGCGCCGACCAGCATCGCCTCGCGCGCGTGGCGGTTCTGGCCGTCGTCGCACGCCGTGAGCAGGTTGCGCGACAGCAGCGTCAGCGCGTGCACGGCCAGCATGTCGGATACCGGGTTCTTCAGCCGTGCGGACGTGTAGGCCTCGATCGCATGCACCATCGCGTCGATGCCCGTCGCGGCCGTGGCCGCACGCGGCAGGCCGAGCGTCAGTTCGGCGTCGAGGATCGCGACGTCCGCGAACAGGTGCGGCGACACGACGCCCATCTTGCGCGCCTCGCCGACCGTGACGATCGACACGGCCGTCACTTCGGAGCCGGTGCCGGCCGTCGTCGGCATCTGCACGAGCGGCAGCCGCGCGCTCGTGACCTTGTCGACGCCGTACATGTCGGCCAGCGCCTGCCGCCCCGGCGCGAGCACCGCGATCAGCTTCGCGACGTCCATCGACGATCCGCCGCCCAGGCCGAGCACGATCTCGGCATCGGCCGCGACGGCCCGTTCGGTCGCTTCCAGCACCACGTGCTCGGGCGGATCGGCGATCACGTCGTCGATCACGGTCACTTGCCAGCCGTGCTCGGCAAGGCTCTCCAGCGCGGGCGCGAGCACGCCGCTGCGATGCAGGAACGCGTCGGTGACGACACATAGCCGCACGAGTGCCGGAAAGCGTTCGCGCAACAATGCACCGAGCCGGCGCGCGGCGCCGAATTCGACGACCTGCGTTGGAACGGTACGGAATTGGAACGGGTTCATCGGGTGCCTCCCGGTGGCGTCGCCGTGCCGGCGCCCGGCTGCACCATGTAGCTGGACACTTCGCGGCGATCGAGCAACGGAATGATCGCGCCGAACCCGATCCGCTGGAAATGCGGCGTTTCCCGATGCACATCGAGGCCGTCCGCGTCGCGGTAGCGTTCGAGGATCACGATGTGGTCGGCGTCCTCCGGCGACCGGAAATACGCGTAGTCGAGATTCTTAGGCTCGGCGCGCGTCAGGGGCGCGAGCTCCGCGAGCAATTCGACCACGCGGTCGCCGTTGCCGGGCTTTGCGTAGAAATGCGCGATGACCTGCAGGTAAGGTTCGTTCATGTTGCGCTCCGTGTTCGACCGGGGGCCGTCACGACGGGGACGCACGCAATGCGCGGCGAACCGGAAGGATTCGAACGCGACGGCGCAACGCCGTGTCACTGGCGGGTCGTCGCATTGTATTGAATCAGCGCGGCCTTCGCAGCGCCGCCATCGCGCCACGAAAAACAGGGCGGATCGCCGTTGCCCTCTACTCGCGCGACGCGCCGACTACCACGGCACCGTCTTCCCCAGATAGTCGAGATAGTCGAGCCCGGGGCGCACCCGCTTGGCGATCAGCACGTCGACGAGACTCGGCACGCTTTCCTCGATCGTCAGGCGCGCATCCGGCCCACCGAGTTCCGTGCGAACCCAGCCGGGCGCCATCAGCACCATCGCACGCCGCGTATCGGCCTGACGCGCCGCGAAGCTGCGCATGAACTGATTCAGCGCGGCCTTGCTGCCGCGATAGACCTCGCGCATCCCGCTGACGTTGTTCGCGACGCTGCCCTGCCCCGACGACATCGCGCCGATCAGGCCATCCTCGGTCACGAGATCCTGCAACGTCTCGATCACACGCATCGGCGCCAGCGCATTCGTGATCATCACGCGCACGAACTCGTCGGTCGTCACTTCGCCGATCGTTTCGGTGGGGTCGTTCGTCGTGCCCGCATTCACGAACAGCATGTCGAAGCGCCGGCCCGACAGCCGCTCGCGCAGCGCGGCCAGTTGGGCCGGCTCGCAGATGTCGAGCGTCTCGATGTCGAGCCGGCCGTCGAACCGGTCAGCGAGATCGTGCAGCTTCGTGCGCCCCGATCCTGCGCGCACGGTGCCCGTTACGTGCCAGCCTTTGTCCAGGAACGTCTCGGCCATCGCGAGCCCGAGGCCGCGTGACGCCGCGACGAGCAGAATCGTGGGCCCATTCGCGTTCGATACCGTTGATTGCATGGTTTCCGCCTTTGCCGGGTTTGGTCATGCAGCCACTATAGGTGCGCATCACGACAGGCGCCAGACGCACTGGATTCAACTTATAGTTGCATCCAACGCCATATCAAATCGCACGGAGGCGTATCCTGTCGCCATGGAAGACATCGACCTGAACCTCGTCACCGCGCTCGACGTGCTGCTGTCGGAAGGTAGCGTGACCGGCGCCGCGCGCCGGCTTGGCCTGAGCACATCGGCAATGAGCCGCACGCTCACGCGGCTGCGGATGGCCACCGGCGATCAGTTGCTCGTGCGCGCCGGACGCAAGCTCGTGCCGACGCCGCACGCCGCCGCGTTGCGCGACCGCGTGCATGCGATCGCCAGCGATGCGCGCGCGGTGCTGCGACCGGCGACGGCCGACGTGGACATCGCGACGCACGCATCCACGTTCACCGTCCGCGCGGCCGCCTCGTTCATGGAAATGCTGTCCGGCCCGGTGGTCGCCGCACTCGGCGAAATCGCGCCGCATGTGCGCATCCGCTTCGTCCCGAAGCCCGACCGCGATCCGCAAGCGCTGCGCGACGGCGCCGTCGATCTGGAAATCGGCAAACGCGGCGACGATGCCCCCGAATTGCACACCCGCATGCTGTTTCACGACTGGCATGTCGCGGTGGCACGCGCCGGGCACCCGCTGTTCGCATCGGGCAGGATCACACCCGCGCGCTATGCGGCCTGCCGTCACGTGATCGCGTCTCAGCTCGGCGATTTCGGCGGGCCGGCTGACGACTCGACCGACAAGGCCGGCCCGAACCACACCGTCCAGGTCGTCGTACCGGGCTACCCCGATGCGATGCGCGTTGCGGCCAGTACCGACCTGATCGCGCTCGTGCCGCGCTCGAGCCTCGGCAACGCGTTCTCGCCGGGGCTCACGGAGGCCCTCGGGCTGCGCAGCTTCGAGATCCCGGCGCGCCTGCCCGAGATCCTCGTGTCCGCGCTGTGGCATCCGCGCATGCACGGCGACCCCGTACACCGCCGCCTGCGCGATGCGGTCATCGCCGTCTGCCAGTGCGCGTATCCGGATGCCCGCGCGCCGCGCCCGCCGGCACGCCGCGCCGGCACGCGCGCGGCAAGCTGACGCGGCTCAGACCAGCCGCCCGCCGCCGTCGATGTGCAGGATCTCGCCGTTCATGAAGCTGTTGCCCAGCAGAAACGCGATCGCGTCCCCCACTTCATCGGCGCGCCCGACACGGCCTCCGGGCAATGCCGCCGCCGCGCCCGCGAGGATCGTGTCGCGCGCTTCCGGACCAAACGCGTCGTAAAGCGGCGTCTCGACGAAGCCCGGCGCAACGACGTTCACGCGAATCGGCTTCAGCTCCAGCGCGAGCGACTGCGCCAGCGCCTCGACGCCGCGCACGGCGGCGGCAATGACGGACACGCCCTGGGCGGCCGGACGATCCGACAGTTGCCCGCCGGTCAGCACGATCGAACCGGTCGCGGGCATCAGCGGCAACGCAGCGCGGATCGCGTAGACCGGCCCGGCGATACGCTCCTGCAGCGCGGCGAGCAGGTGATCGGGATCGGTCTCGTTCAGCTTGCCGGCAATGAACCGGCCGGCCGTGACGACCAGGTGATCGACACGCGTGATCGTGTCGAATACGGCCTGCACGGCGTGGCGGTCCGCGATGTCGGCCACCGCGACGCGCGCGCCGCCGATCGCCTGCGCGGCCGATTCGAGTTTCGTGCGGGTCCGGCCGACCAGCGTGACACTGGCGCCTTTCGCCTTCGCGGCGGCCGCGGCCTCGAGTCCGATTCCGGAACTCCCGCCGAATACCACGACGTGCGCACCGTCCAGTGCCGAAGATTGCGTTGCCTCGTTCATGTCGACTCCTCATCAGGGATTGAAGGTTCGCGAACGTTAGGTCATTCTCCATTGCGCAGGAACGTGGGAGACTTGAATAAGGTTCATGCCATAAGGGAATAAGATGGATTCGCTGCGATCCATGCGCGTGTTCGTCCGCGCCATCGAGCTCGGCAATTTCTCGGCGGTCGCGCGCGAGGAAGGCACCGGCCAGCCGACGATCAGCAAGATCGTCGCCGCGTTCGAGAAGGAACTCGGCGTACGCCTGCTCGAACGCTCGACCACGAGCCTCGCGCCCACCGACGAAGGCCGCCGGTTCTACGATCGCTGCAAGCGCGTGATCGACGAATACGCGAGCGCGGTGGCCGAGGTGCGCGGGCAAACGGTGCGGCCGGTCGGCAAGCTGGTCGTCAATGCGCCGCTGGGGCTGGGCGAGCTGAGGCTGAACGCGCTCGTGCTCGAATTCCTCGCTGCGTGGCCGGAGATCGAGGTCGAGCTCCAATTGACCGACCGCGTGATCGATCTGGTCGAAGAAGGTGTCGATGTCGCCATTCGCCTCGGCCAGCTGCTGCCGCCGGATGCCGTGGCGCGCCACATCGCGTCGTCGCCGCGCCTGCTGGTCGCCACGCCGGCGTACGTGGCGCAGGCACCGAAGCTCCGCCGGCCGGACGACCTCGCGAAGCACGAATATGTCGGCTACGCGCGCGCGGACATCGGCAACGAACTGGCCTTCGCGCGCGGCGACGCGCAGGTCGTCGTGCCGGTGCACGGCCGGTATCGCGTGAACAGCTCGATGGCGCTGCGGGAATGCTTTCTTGCCGGAAACGCGGTGGGCAGCGGGCCCGCGTGGCTCGTTCAGGACCTGATCGACAGCGGGCAGCTCGTCCGGTTGCTGCCGAAGTGGGACATGGTGCCGCCGCATGCGCTGCACCTCGTCTATGCGTCGCGCCGGTATCTGCCGCTCCGGACCCGCACGTTCCTGCAGTTCATGGCGCGGCGGATTCCCGAACTGCCCGGGTTCCATGCGACCCCTGCCCCGACTGCCATCCCGGCCGCGCCCGCGTCGCGGCAGCCCCGCTGACCGACGGTCGCCGCGGCCGCGGCCGGCCCGGACACCGATCCGCCACCGTTTTCCCGATCCGCCGAATCCCCGCTATTGCAGCGGCGCCGGCGGGCCGTTCGGCTAAAATGCCGCACTTTCCACCTTGTCCGGCCCGCTCGCCATGCAACCCGCCTCCCCCGCCCAACCCGCCGCCCACGGCGCCGACGCCGCAGATTCGGCCCGCGACCTCGTCTACGGCCCGAACGACCGGCCGGCGCCGATGGTCGCCTTCGTCGCCGCGCTGCAGCACCTGCTGGCGATCATCGTGCCGATCGTCACGCCCGGCCTGCTGATCTGCCAGGCGCTCGGCGTGTCCAGCCGCGATACGACCCTGATCGTGTCGATGTCGCTGGTAATTTCCGGCATCGCGACCTTCGTCCAGTGCAAGCGCTTCGGCCCGCTCGGCGCCGGCCTGCTGATCGTCCAGGGCACGAGCTTCAACTTCGTCGGCCCGCTGATCGCCGGCGGCAGCCTGATGGTCAAGCAAGGCACGCCGGTCGAAACCGTGATGGCCGCGATCTTCGGCGTCGTGATTGCCGGGTCGTTCGTCGAGATGGGCGTGTCACGCATCCTGCCGTTCGTGAAGCGCCTGATCACGCCGCTCGTCACCGGCATCGTCGTGCTGCTGATCGGCCTCACGCTGATCAAGGTCGGCCTGATCAGCATGGGCGGCGGCTTTGGCGCGATGGCCAAGGGCACCTTCGCGAGCGCGGAGAACCTGACATTGTCCGGTCTCGTACTCGGCACGATCATCCTGCTGAACCGCGTACCGATCGTGTGGGTGCGCAGCACCGCGCTCGTCATCGCGCTCGTGATCGGCTATCTCGCGGCCGCGTTCCTCGGCCGCCTCGACTTCACCGGCATGCACCAGGCCGCGCTGTTCCAGGTTCCGACGCCACTGCACTTCGGCATCGGCTTCTCGTGGTCGCTGTTCGTGCCGATGCTGATCATCTACCTCGTCACGTCGCTCGAAGCGATCGGCGACGTCACGGCCACCAGCAAGATCTCGAACGAGCCGGTCGAAGGCCCGGTGTGGATGCAACGGATCAAGGGCGGCGTGCTCGTGAACGGCGCGAACTCGCTGCTGGCCGGCGTGTTCAACACGTTCCCGAGCTCGGTGTTCGCGCAGAACAACGGTGTGATCCAGATCACCGGCGTCGCCAGCCGCTACGTCGGCATCTGGATCGCGGGAATGCTCGTGGTGCTCGGCCTGTTCCCGGTCGTCGCCGGCGTGCTGCAGGCCGTGCCGGAGCCCGTGCTCGGCGGCGCGGCGATGGTGATGTTCGGCGCGGTGGCTGCATCGGGCATCAACATCCTCGCGGGCGTTCATCTCGATCGTCGCGCACTGCTGATCATCGCGGTGTCGCTCGCGCTCGGCCTCGGCGTGTCGCAAGTGCCGGATATCCTCAACAGCCTGCCGCACGCGCTGAAGAACGTGCTGGAATCGGGCGTGGCAACGGGCGGGATCTGTGCGCTCGTGATGAACTGGTTCCTGCCGGAAAAGAAGTAACGGCGCGACGCTTTACCCGCTCCCACTCAAGCCGCGTTCCCAGTGCATCGGGAGCGCGGTTTTTTTCATGGCGGACGCGTGAATCCCGCCCGCCTTGCCCCGGATCGGCGCGCAACGCGGGCGCCAATCACTCAGTTCATGCGGGCCGCCTGCTCCGTCAATCCGATGAGCCAGCGCAGGCCGCTGTCACCCTGATGCGCGGTCTTCCACAACGCACTGACCTGATGCATCGGCGTATCGAACGGCAATGGACTGATGCGCAAGCCCAGGCTACGGCTCCAGATCCGGGCGATATAGTCGGGCACCGTCACCAGCACCGGATTGTCGCGCGCAATGAAAGGCTGGGTAGCAAAGTGAGGATTGGAAAATATCACGCGCCGTTGCTTGCCCAGCGACTCCAGCCGCTCGTCGATGAATCCACGCAGTTCGCCCTGGAACGAAGTCAGCGCATGCGGATATGCCAGAAACTCGCGCAAGCTCAACGATTCGCCTCGCGGCCGGATCAGCTTCGGGTTGTAGAGGCAGACAAAGCGCCAGTCCAGCAAGACGCGCTGCTGTTGCCATGGCGCGCACTCGTTGAACACCCCCAACGCAATCTCGATCTCGTTTCGTTCAAACATGCTGGAGACGCGGTGGCAGTCGGTGTCCAGGGAGATGAGCTTCACGCCCGGCGCCTCGGCGGCAAGCATTTTCAACAAGGCGGGAAACAACGTGACCGCTATCGCTTCTGAAACACCGATGCGGAAGGTCCGGTTGGCGTTTCGGGCATCGAACGGCTGCCCGGCCCGCATGGTCTCGTGAAGACCGATCAGCAGCGCGTCGATCTGCCGGGAAAGCTCCAGCGCACGTGGGGTCGGCTCCATGCCCGACCGGCCGCGCACGAACAACTCGTCGCCAAACGCCGCCCGTAGTCGTTTCAGCGCCCCGCTCACGGCGGGCTGGCCGAGAAACAACCGCTCCGCCGCACGCGTGACATGGCGCTCCTGCATGAGTGCATGGAAGACGAGCAGCAGATTGAGATCGAATCGACGAAGATCATTCTCAATGATGGAAGTCATCATCGCAAACAATTGGAGTGATAGTCCGTCAAGCATGCATGCTATCTCCGGGCGCTGCAACAACCGCAGCGCAAACATCGGAGAAGGCAATGAACAACGACACGGGCAAGGTGGCGGTACTGGGCGGCTCGTCCGGCATCGGCCTCGCAACCGTCGCGCGACTGGCCGGCGCCGGCTACGACGTGATCGCCACGGGACGCGATGCGGACAAGTTGCAGGCCGCGACGGCATCGATCGACGGATCAGTGCGTATCGAAGCGTTTGACGGGGCACGGCGCGAGCAGTTGGAACGTTTCTTCGCGAGCGCCGGGAGCATCGACCACCTGGTGATCGCATTGAGTGGCGGCGACGGGGCCGGCCCTTTCAGGGAACTCGATCTGGGTATGCTGCGGCGCGGCTTCGACGCGAAATTCTGGCCGCATGTGCAGGCGGCCCAGGCTGCCCTGCCGACCTTGCGCAGCGGGGGCAGCATCACCTTCGTCACCGCCATTTCCGCGCGCGTCGCCAACCCGGGCACCAGCGGCCTGGCCGCGATCAATGCCGCCATCGAGGCGATGGTGCCGGTACTGGCCCGCGAACTGGCGCCGACCCGGGTCAACGCGGTCTCGCCCGGCGTGGTGAAGACGCCGTGGTGGAACGGCCTACCCGACGGCGCCCGGCAAGCCTTCTTCGAGCAGCATGCAAGCGCATTGCCCGTGGGACGCATCGGCGAGCCCGACGATGTCGCGCAGGCCATCGCCTTCCTGATCGGAAATGGCTACACCACGGGCAGCGTCATCGAGTGCGACGGCGGCCTGCATCTCCTGTGATCGGGAAAAGCGGGTGCGGGCGCCGGTGCCGCGACGTCATGAAAGGCACCCCGCCGTACGAACTGATTGAACGACATCCGGATTGCGACCTCCCACGCGACCGCAACCCGGGCACGTGATTCGTTGTTTCGACCACAACCCGAAGGAGAAAACCACCTATGTCCAGGCAACTGTTCATCAACCTGCCGGTTCGGGATCTGCCAAAGGCGACGGCGTTCTACATCGCGCTCGGCGCCAGCATGAATCCGCAGTTCAGTGACGACACGAGTTCCTGCATGGTGTTGTCGGACACGCTCTTCGTCATGCTCATGACGCATGAAAAATGGGCGCGCTTCACGAAGAAGCCGATCGTCGATTCCCGGCGCGAAAGCGAGGTCATGCTCGCGCTAAGCGCCGACGATCGCGAGAGCGTAGACAAGCTGACCGATATTGCGGGCGCGCATGGCGGCAAGGCAGACGTCAACGCCCGGCAGGATCTCGGCTTCATGTACGGTCGCAGCTTCGAAGACCCCGACGGACATATCTGGGAAGTGATGTTCGTCGACATGTCCCGCATCGAGGGATAACGTCGCCCGATTCGAAGCCAAGGGCGAGCCCATGGCGCACTTCATGCCGACGCCCAGCCCCCTGGGCGCGGACGACCGGGCGCCGGCCGGGCACGGATTCGAACCTGCGGAACGCCGCGCCGGCGTGGCCGGACACGCGACGGTGACGATCGATCGTCAAACCACGTCAGACCCGCTTTGCCGATCGATCCGCGATGGTTAGAATTGCTTCATGCCTCAAGCCCCCGCCCCCACCAACGCCCCCGAAGCGAGCGCCGTCCCGGTCAAGGAACGCGCGACCATCGTCTGCTACCGCGGCGAACAAGTCCTGCTCGTTGCCCGCGCAGCGTCGCGCTGGGCCCTTCCCGGCGGCACGATCAAGCGTGGGGAATCGCCGCTCGAAGCCGCGCATCGCGAGTTATCCGAAGAAACCGGCATGACCGGCCAGCATCTCGTCTACTCGATGCAGTTCACCGGCCTCGCCAAGATCCATCACGTGTTCTTCGCGGAAGTCGGCCCGGACCAGACGCCGCAAGCGAACAACGAGATCGAGAAATGCAAGTGGTTTCCGATCGACAACGTCGACGGGTTGCGCGCCAGCATTCCGACGAAGCGGATCGTCGAACTCGTTTACCAACACGAAATCAGCAAGGCGTAGCGCGCGACGGACGAGCGCACTCATGAGCCGGCGGTCGGCTCGGGTCGTTCTTCGTGGATTCGCGACGCGCGAGCGCTCAGTGCGCGCGCTTTCTGCGTAATTCGCGTGTGGAATAGACGACCAGGAAGATGCCCAGCATCGCGGCGCCGGACGCCATGAAGTCGTTCGCACTTCCCGAGCTTTGCAGGGATCTCGGGAAAATGCCGAGACTCAATCCTGCGGCAGCAAGAAGCAATCCTGCAGCCACGCCCCAGATCGGTCCGGCGGTCTTGTCGATTTTATTTTTCATACAGCACCCGTCTACAGTCATTACCTGAACGGTATCGGCAAGGGACGCCGCGTCTACCTTCAGTGATTCGACTATAGCCCGGAAAAAAATCGCAAACTTTTAGTGCTTTTCCCGATCAAGTTTTGGCGATTGCAACCGCTGGCGCTGTCGTGCAATTGCCAGTCGATCGAAGCGCGCCGGGTCGAAAAGATGAAACGGGGTGGCGGAAGGCAGCAGGAGTCGAACCTACCCGGGAGTGTCTGACATTCCCAACTGGATTTGAAGTCCAGCCGTACCACCGGATACGAATGCCTTCCGTGGGGAAAGGAACACCTGGCAGACGGCACATTTACCGACGTTGAAGTAACCGGCCCAGACAGGACGCCTCAGTGATTGAGCCAGCCTGACAAGCCCTCGGAATGGTCCGCTAAGTGCGCAACCCAAGCACGCCGAGGTAAGCATCGAGCGAGCGCTGCACAGACTCGGCCACCAGGCGCGTAATACCGCTGTAGTCGCCGGTTGTGCACGCCTCGTCCAGCGTATCGTAGTAAGCCCGCCGGTCTTCCTTGCGAAGGACCGCGGGCGGATAGCCAGACTTCATCAGTTCGAAATTCAGCAGCAGCCGCCCCGTTCTTCCATTGCCGTCGACAAACGGATGGATGTTCATAAACCGCGTATGCAGTTCGGCAGCCCGTGCCACGGGATGCATTGCTCCCGCCTGCGTATCCCAATCGATGAGCGTGGCCATTTCAGCCGGCAAATGCAGGAAATCCGGGGGCGTCGTGCTTGCGCCTGCGATCACGACGTTCTCCCGGCGATACCTGCCAGCCTCGCCGTCGTCGATCCTCTTCAATACCAGCCCGTGAATATTCCGGATCTGCCGCTCGGACGGCGTCTCCTGCTTGCCGACGATTTCTTCGACATAGAGAATCGCGTCGCGATGATTGGTGGCCTCGAAATGCTCGCGCAGCGACTTTCCGCCGACCGTAATACCTTCGAGTACAACCTTCGTTTCCCGCAGCGTCAGCGTATTGCCTTCGATCGCATTCGAATGGTAAGTCCACTCCAGCATCAGCTTTTCGCGCAAAGACGCCAGCGTGTGCGGCGGAAGCGGACGCGCCGCGTCCAGCTTTGCCTTGTCGGCATCGACGGCTTCCAGCAGAAGCGATATGGACGAATTCATGAAATCACCAAAATCGACCAATGCGCGCCATTTTGCTCCGCGTCGGGAATGGCGAATGGCGGAAGGCAGCAGGAGTCGAACCTACCCGGGAGTGTCTGACACCCCCAACTGGATTTGAAGTCCAGCCGTACCACCGGATACGAATGCCTTCCGTGGGGAAAAGAACCAAAAGAACAACGAGCGCCTACGCCTGAATACCCGCCCAACCGCTGTCAGGCCGCAGGAAGTGAAGATCGCGGTGGAAGCGAGTATACCCAACCCGGTCGAAGAACTCGAGAATCTGGATCGCGCGCTTGCGACCGAGCCCCGTCGCATCGCGGAACGTCGCGGCATCGAGCCCGCCGGCGCGCGACGGCGCAAGATGCGCGACCAGTTCCGCCAGCTCGCGCACCACGTCCGCGTGATAGAACAGGTCGCGCACGACCTGGTGCACGTCGCCGCGCCGCGCGAGCTTGCGCAGCAAGGCGCGCACCGCGTCCTCGGCCGCACCCGTGTCGCGGGCCAGGTCGCGCACCCAGGGCGGATCGAAGCGCCCCGCATGAAGCAGCGGCAGCAGGTACTGCGCCAGCGCCTCTTCACGCGGCTCGAGGTTCACCGAATGCGACGGCAGGTGCAGCCACGGCCCGCTTCGCGCGACTTCGCCGCCCGCCACCAGCGCATCGACGAGCGCGCGCCACAGCGCATCGCCGGCGAGCGGCGCTGACATCCGCCGCAACCGCGCGGCGTCGAGCCCCTGCTCGTCGGGCATACGCTCGTGATACGCGCGCAGCGTATCGATCGCCTGCGTCTGCAGCGCGCGCCAGTTCGCCTGGGCAATCACCGCGCCGTCGTTCGACGCGGCGTCGCGCTGCCCGATCGCCAGCACGTCTTCCGGCAGCGCCAGCGCATTCGGCGCGAAACCCGTCAGATGCGTGAGCATCGCGCGCGGGATGCCGAGCGGCGCCTGCGCGAGCAACGCATCGAGACGCGCTTCGTCGAGCCATTCGGCCAGCGCGTCGAGCCATGCGCGGCGCTGAGGCGTACGACGCTTGCGCGCCGGCCCGAACGGATCGAGCACGCGGCCGCCGCCGACCGTGCGCGTCGCCTGCGGATTGCGGACGATGAACCGGTCGCCCGGCAGCGCAAACACCGGCTCGTCGAATACCAGTTGCACGCGCATCCGCTGGCCGGCCGCGAGCGTATCGCCGTCGAGCAGAGCGACATGCGCAACGCGATGCAGCGTGCCGAGATGCACGTGCAGCGGCGCCCAGTGCGTCAGCGTGAGCCCCGCATCCTCGAACAGCGTCAGGTCGACGTCGAGACGCGGCGACGTCGCGACGAGCCGCGCATCGGCGACGGTGTCGCCTCGCTCGACATCGGCCTTGTCGATCCCGGCCAGATTCAGCGCGCAACGCTCGCCCGCGCGGCCGGCCTCGACCGGCCGGTTCTGCGCATGGATGCTGCGCACGCGCGCCGCGCCGCCCGTGCGCACGATCGCGAGCGTGTCGCCGGTCGCGACGCGGCCCGCGAACGCGGTGCCCGTCACGACGGTGCCTTGCCCCGCGAGCGTGAACACGCGATCGACCGCGAGCCGGAACAGCCCGTCATCGCGGCGGGCGCGCCACGCGATCGCCGCGTCCGCCAGATAACGCTTCAACGCGGCGACGCCGGAATCGTCCGCCGCCGTCGCACGCGTTTCGAAAATCGGCACGCCGGCCAGCGTCGAGTCGTTCAGCCACGTGGCGATCTCGTCGCGCACTTCGGCCACGCGCGCGACGTCGACGCGATCGCACTTCGTCAACGCGACGGCGCCATGCGTGACGCCGAGCAGCTGCAGGATCGCGAGATGCTCGCGCGTCTGCGGCATCACGCCGTCGTCGGCGGCGATCACGAGCAGCGCGAAGTCGATCCCGCATGCGCCGGCCGCCATCGTATGGATCAGCTTCTCATGGCCCGGCACGTCGATCAGGCCGAGCACGTCGCCGTTGTCGAGCGGCGTATACGCGTAACCGAGCTCGATCGAGATGCCGCGCGCCTTCTCTTCCTTCAGGCGATCGGTGTCGACGCCCGTCAGCGCACGCGCCAGCGTCGTCTTGCCGTGGTCGATGTGTCCAGCGGTACCGACGATCATGCAGCAGGCCCCGCGAGCGGCACGCATTGCGCGACGAATACCGCCTCGTCGGCGGCTTCGAGGCAGCGCAGGTCGAGCCGCAGTGCATTGTCGGCGACGCGACCGATCACCGGGCGCGGCCATTCGCGCAGCCGTTTCTCGAGCTGCGCCAGTGCACGGCCGCCGCGCTTGCCGTCCGCCGTGCGTACGACAAGCCCTGCGCTCGGCAACTGGTCGACCGGCAGCGCGCCGCTGCCGATCTGGCTGAACATCGGCTCGACCGTCACGCCGAAACCGCTGCCGAGCGCGGCCTGCAGCACCGGACGCACGCGTTCGGCGGCCTCGGCGATCTCGCGCTGTGGGCGCGTCAGCAGCCGCAGCGTCGTGAGCCGGTCACGCAGGAATTCGGGTGACTGGTAGAGGCGCAGCACCGGCTCGAGCGCCGCAAGCGTCAGCTTGCCGACGCGCAGCGCGCGCTTGAGCGGATGTTTCTTGATCTTCGCGATCAGCGCGCGATCGCCGACGATCAGGCCGGCCTGCGGCCCGCCGAGCAGCTTGTCGCCGCTGAACGTGACAACGTTTGCGCCGGCGGCGACGGTTTCCTGCACGGTCGTCTCGTGCGGCAGGCCCCATTGCGACAGGTCGGCGAGCGTGCCGCTGCCGAGATCGACGGCCACCGGCAGCCCGTGCTCGCGCGCGAGCGGCGCGAGTTCGGCGAGCGTCGCCTCCTTCGTGAAGCCGCTGATCGCGTAGTTGCTGCAGTGCACCTTCATCAGCAGCGCGGTGCGCGGGCCGATCGCCTCCGCGTAGTCGCGCAGATGGGTGCGGTTGGTGGTGCCGACCTCGCGCAGCCTGGCGCCCGCACGGCTCATGATGTCGGGAATGCGGAATGCACCGCCGATCTCGACCAGCTCGCCGCGCGACACGACGACTTCCCGTTTCGTCGCCAGCGCCGACAGCGCCAGCAGCACGGCCGCCGCGTTGTTGTTGACGACGGTCGCGGCTTCCGCGCCCGTCAGTTCGCACAGCAGATCGTCGATCAGGTCGTCGCGATCGCCGCGGCGGCCCGTGGCGAGATCGAATTCGAGGTTGACCGGCCGCGTCAGCACGTCGACCACCGCGCGCACCGCGTCGTCGGGCAACAGTGCGCGCCCGAGGTTCGTGTGCAGCACGGTGCCGGTCAGGTTGAACACGGCGCGCACCGCGCCCGCGCTCTGCGCGGCCAGCGTGCGCGCGACGGCCGCGGCAATGCGCGGCTCGTCGAGCGGCTCGGCCGCCGCCGGATCGTGTTGCGCGGCGGTACGCCAGCGTTCGAGCTCGGCACGCACGGCGTTCAGCACGCGCGTGCGGCCAAAGTCCGCGATGAGCGGTTGCAGCGGCGCCGACGACAGCACGCGCTCGACGGACGGCACGCGCGCCAGCACCGCATTCAGTTCATTCACACCCGGTTCGGTCACGTAGTGGTGGCTCCAGTCTCATGCTTCGCAGCGGGCCGGCGCCGATGCTCGCGCACCGCCCCGGCCCGTGCCGTCAATTCGCGTCCCGCGAAACATCCGGCCACAGCAGCGGGTTCGGTGAACTGCGCTGGTAGCCGGCTTCGTTCATCAGCAGGTCGAGCGTGAGACTCGCGAGATCGTCCGCCAGCGGCTCGAACTCGTAGTCCTTGTCCTGATAGCCGATTTTGCGATAGGTCTTGCACTCGTCGCACGATTCGGCCTTGACGGCTTCGCTGCCGCCCTCGATCCCGTGATACGCGATGCCTTTCGTCGAATCGCAGTGCGAGCACTTCGTGCGCACCATGTGCCACTCGGTCGTGCACAGCCCGCATTGCAGGAAACGGTAGCCCTGGTACTGGCCGCCGACCCGCACGACGCTCGCGACCGGATGCGTGCCGCACACGGGGCACAGGCCCGGCTGGTCGAGATACGGGACGTCGGCCGGCGCCACGCGGCTGGCGAGGTCCGTCCAGACGACCTGCAGCGCGGCCATCAGGAACGGCGCGGTAGCCGGGTCGACTTCGGCGAAACGCAGCGCGAGGATCGCGTCGGCTTGCGCGTCGAGTTCGGCGGGCGCCATCAGGCGCAGCCGGTCGAGCAGCTTCGCGAGTTGCGGGTTGACGAGCCCGGCGCCTTCGACGCGGTCGAGCAGTTCGTACAGCACGGCACGCCAGCGCGGATCGCGCTCGCCGTCGAGCGCCGGCACGAGCGGCATCGAATGCGCCTGCGCACGCGCAATCGCTTCCTTCGACGGCAGCGGCAGTTCGAGCGTCTGCAGCGTCGCGTGCTGCGCATCGGCGACGGTGGCCATCAGCCGCAGGTAGCCGCTGATCGGGTTCAGGTCGGCCAGCTTGCGCAGCCGCGCGGCGCGCGCCGAGAACGCGGTGGCGCGCTCCGGCAGGCGAAAGCGCGGGATGGCCGAATGATCGAGTGCCGAGATCTCGGTCGGTTCGAGAATGCGTTGTGTCACAAATATATCTTCCAAGGGGTCTGTTTGCGCATGGAACGCGCATGCGTTGCCACGAGACGGGCCGCTGGCAAGACGCGCGACGCCGCGAATACTGACGTATTCGCAAGGAGCGCAACGCAGCGAGCGGCCCGTCTCGTGGCAACCCCAAATTTAAAAATATAGTCCACGGGAATGCCCGAAATCGCCCACATGGCGGCGTCGTTCGTCTCTTGTTTGGCTCGGCCAAACGGCGCTCCTCACTCCTTGCCCTGCGAGCGATTTCGGGCATTCGCATGCGCGTTCCATGCGCAAACAGACCCCAAACAAGCGCCGACAGGTCGGCGCTTCAGGCGGTTCCGACGGCTGACGGGGCAACTCGCCTCGATCGGCGAGCCGCCCCGCTCCGGTGCGTCACTTCACGCTTTCACGGAACCACTTCGGGTGATGCTTGCGAGCCCAGCCCAGCGTGACGGTGCCGCGCACCATCGCGCCGATCGAGCCCTTCACCCACAACGCCGCGTAAATGTGCACGATGATGCTCGCGATCAGCACGAAGGCCGCCACGGCATGCACGACAGCGGCCGCGCGGATCACCCCGATCGGGAAGTAGAACGAGAAGTAACGCCGCCAGATCACGACTCCCGACAGCAGGAGCAGCAGCAGGCACGCGACCAACGTAAAGAATAGCAGCTTCTGCCCGGCGTTATAGCGCCCGACTGGCGGCAGCTTGTCTTCCTGGTTGGTCAGCACGTCGCCGATCTGCTTGAGCCACTGCCGATCGTCCGCGTCGAGCGCGTTGTGGTGCCAGAAGCGCACCACCAGGATCGCGAACGACACGAACATCACGAGGCCGACGAACGGATGCAGGATCCGCGTCCACTGGCCGCCGCCGAACAGCGCAGTCAGCCAGAACATCGACGGATGAAACAGCGCGAGCCCGGACAGCGCGAGCAGCACGAACGTGATCGCGGTGATCCAGTGGTTCGTGCGCTCGTTCGGCGTGTAGCGGACGATCAGGTTGGGGTCGTCGTGGTTCATTTCGCGTCCTCCTTGATGCGTCGCGCCTCGTCGCGCGCGGCTTGCTCCTCTTCGTCGCTCACCTCGTTCGGACCGACGCGGACGTAGTGGAAGAACCCGGCGAGCGCGGTCAGCGCGAGGCCGGCCACCGCGAGCGGCTTCGCGATGCCCTTCCACAGCTTCACCATCGGGCTGATCGACGGGTTGTCGGGCAGCCCGTGGTACAGCGACGGCTTGTCCGCGTGGTGCAGCACGTACATCACGTGCGTGCCGCCGACGCCCTGCGGGTCGTACAGCCCCGCATGCTCGAAGCCGCGCTCCTTCAGGTCCTCGATCCGCTCGGCCGCGTGCTGCTTCATGTCCTCCTTGGTGCCGAACACGATCGCGCCCGTCGGGCAGGTCTTCACGCAGGCCGGTTCCTGGCCGACCGCGACGCGGTCGGAACAGAGCGTGCACTTGTACGCGCGATGATCCTTCTTCGAGATCCGCGGAACGTTGAACGGGCAGCCGGTCACGCAATAGCCGCAACCGATGCAGTTCTCCTCGTGGAAATCGACGATCCCGTTGTTGTACTGCACGATCGCGCCCGGCGACGGACACGCCTTCAGGCACCCCGGATCCTCGCAGTGCATGCAGCCGTCCTTGCGGATCAGCCACTCGAGGTCACCGGCCGGGTTCTCGTATTCGGAGAACCGCATCACCGTCCACGAATGCTCGGTCAGGTCGGCCGGGTTGTCGTACACGCCGACGTTGGTGCCGACCTCGTCACGCAGGTCGTTCCACTCCATGCACGCCGTCTGGCATGCCTTGCAGCCGATGCACTTCGATACGTCGATCAGCTTCGCGACGCTCCCGGTCACCGGTTCGCGCACCGTGGGCGGTGGCGTCGTGGTGGCCGAGACGCGCTTGATATCCAGCGATTGCAATGCCATCTCTTTCCCCTTACGCCTTTTCGACCTTCACCAGGAACGACTTGAATTCCGGTGTATAGGAGTTGCCGTCACCCACGGACGGAGTCAGGGTATTGGCGAGATAGCCGGGCTTCGTCAGACCCTTGAAGCCCCAGTGCAACGGGACGCCGACCGTCTGGACCTTCTTGCCGTCGACCGTCAGCGGCTTGATCCGCTTCGTGACGAGGGCGACCGCGATGATGTAGCCGCGCTTGGACGACACCTTCACGCGCTCGCCATGCGCGACGCCGACTTCCTTCGCGAGGTCTTCGCCGATCTCGACGAATTGCTCGGGCTGGATGATCGAGTTCAGCCGCGCATGCTTGGTCCAGTAGTGGAAGTGCTCGGTCAGCCGGTACGTCGTCGCCACGTGCGGGAAATCCGCCACCTTGCCGAACGACGCGCGGTCGTCCGGGAACACGCGGGCAGCCGGGTTGTTCAGCGCCTGCGGGTTGTTCGGGTGCAGCGGGTTCGCGTCGAGCGGCGTCTCGAACGGCTCGTAGTGCTCGGGGAACGGACCTTCGTTCATCCCCGCGCGCGCGAAGAAGCGTGCGACACCTTCCGGGTTCATGATGAACGGCCCCATCCCGTTCTCGGGCGATTCGTCAGCCTTGAAGTCGGGAATGTCGGCCCCCTTCCACGCGCTGCCGTTCCAGCCGATCAGCTTGCGGGTCGGGTCGAACGGCTTGCCGGCGACGTCGCACGACGCGCGGTTGTACAGGATCCGCCGGTTCGCCGGCCACGCCCACGCCCAGTTCAGCGTCTGGCCGATGCCGGTCGGGTCGGAGTTGTCGCGCCGCCCCATCTGGTTGCCGGCCTGCGTCCAGGCACCGCAGAAGATCCAGCAGCCGCTCGCGGTCGTGCCGTCGTCCTTCAACTGTGCGAACGCGGCCAACTGCTCGCCCTTCTTCACGAGCGTCTTGGCCGGATCCTTCGGATCGGGCAGATCGGCGAGCGCCTTCCCGTTGAACTCCATCGCGAGCTCTTCGGGCGTCGGGCTTTCCGGGTTCGCGTACGGCCAGGTCAGGTTGACGATCGGATCCGGGTACTTGCCGCCGTCCGTCTGGTACATCTTGCGCATGCGCAGGAACAGCCCCGACATGATCTCGAGGTCGCTGCGCGCCTCGCCCGGCGGCTCCGCGCCCTTCCAGTGCCATTGCAGCACGCGGCTCGAACTCACGAGCGAGCCGTTTTCCTCCGCAAAGCACGTGGTCGGCAAACGGAACACCTCGGTCTGGATCTTCGACGAATCGACGTCGTTGTAGTCGCCGTGATGCTTCCAGAACTCGGAAGTTTCGGTCGCGAGCGGATCCATGATCACGAGCCACTTCAGCTTCGCGAGGCCGGCCGCCGTCTTCACCTTCGACGGCGACGCCGCAAGCGGGTTGAAGCCCTGGCAGATGTAGCCGTTCATCTTGCCGGCATTCATCAGCTCGATCACCTGCAGCAGGTCGTACTGCTTGTCGAGCTTCGGCAGGTAGTCGTAGCCCCAGTTGTTCTCGGCGGTCGCCGCGTCGCCCCACCAGGACTTCATGAAGCTCACGTGGAAGGCCTTGTAGTTCTTCCAGTAGCTCAACTGGTTCGGCCGCAGCGGCAGCTGCACGCGCTTCTTGATGTAGCCGTCGAAATCCTGCTCGGATTGCATCGGCAGCGTCATGTAGCCCGGCAGCAGGTTCGACATCAGCCCGAGGTCGGTCAACCCCTGGATGTTCGAGTGGCCGCGCAGCGCGTTCATCCCGCCGCCGGCGATACCGATGTTGCCGAGCAGCAACTGCACCATCGCGCCGGTGCGGATCATCTGCGCGCCGATCGAGTGGTGCGTCCAGCCGAGCGCGTACAGGATCGTGCCGGCGCGGCCGGGAACGGCGGTGGTCGCGAGCATCTCGCACACCTTCAGGAACTTCTCCTTCGGCGTGCCGCACGTCTGCTGGACCATGTCCGGCGTATAGCGCGCGTAGTGCTGCTTCAGCAGGTTGTACACGCAACGCGGATGCTGCAGCGTCGGATCGACCTTCACGAAGCCGTCGTCGCCGCGCTCGTAGTCCCAGCTCGATTTGTCCGGGTACGCGTGCTTCTCCGCGTCGTAGCCGGAATAGATGCCGTCGTTGAACGCGAAATCCTCGCGCACGATGAACGAGAAGTCCGTGTAGTTCTTCACGTACTCATGCTGGATCTTGTCGTTCGTCAGCAGATAGTTGATGACGCCGCCCAGGAAGACGATGTCGGTGCCGGTGCGGATCGGCGCGTAGTAGTCGGCCACCGAGGCCGTACGCGTAAAGCGCGGGTCGACGACGATCAGCCGCGCCTTGCGGTGCGCCTTCGCCTCCGTTACCCACTTGAAACCGCACGGATGGGCCTCGGCTGCATTGCCGCCCATCACGAGAATCACGTCCGCGTTCTTGATGTCGACCCAATGGTTCGTCATCGCTCCACGGCCAAACGTCGGGGCAAGACCTGCCACCGTCGGGCCATGTCAGACACGCGCCTGATTGTCGAATGCGAGCATCCCGAGACTGCGGATAGTCTTGTGCGTCAGGTAGCCGACCTCGTTGCTGCCCGCCGACGCCGCCAGCATGCCGGTGGTCAGCCATCGGTTGACCTTCGCACCGTCTTCCGCCGTCTCGACGAAGTTCGCGTCGCGGTCGGCCTTCATCAGCTTCGCGATGCGGTCGAGCGCGTCATTCCACGAAATCGGTTCCCACTTGTCCGAGCCGGGTGCACGATACTCGGGGTGCGTCAGACGGCTCGGGCTGTGGATGAAGTCGATCAGGCTCGCGCCCTTCGGGCACAGCGTGCCGCGATTGACGGGATGGTCGGGATCGCCTTCGATGTGGATGATGCTCGGCTGGGCGTTTTTCGCGCCGTCTCCGAGGCTGTACATCAGGATGCCGCAACCCACTGAGCAGTAAGGACAGGTGTTGCGCGTTTCGACGGTGCGCGCCAGCTTGTACTGTCGGACTTCGGCGAGCGCTTCGGATGGAGAGAAGCCCATCAGGGCTAGACTCGATCCGGCAAGCGACGTTGCCGTCACCTTCAGGAACTGGCGCCGTGACATTTGTAGCATGGCTGGTCTCGGCGTTATTGTGGGGGTGAGGAAACTGAAAGGAATTATAGACAGTTCGCGCAACTATGTTCGAATCTTCGGATCAATACTGAATTGTCTGATTACCCGCGATGATCCGCGTTCCCCGCGCCACCGAAACGTCATGAAACGACAGATCACCTCCGAAGCCACCCGTCTCGCGCAACAACAGGCCAACTGGGCCCTCACCGCGTTCAAGCGCTTCTCGTCCGACCGCTGCTCCGCGATGGCCGCGGGCATCGCCTTTTTCTCCGCGTTCTCGCTCGCGCCGATGCTCGTGATGGTGATTGCCGTGGCCGGCTGGTTCTACGGCGACGATGCCGCGCGCGGCCAGGTGTTCGAACAGGCGCACCAGCTGATCGGCGACGACGCGGCGGCCAGCATCCAGACGATCGTGCAGAACGCGCACCGCGCGGGCGAGCGCGGCGGCCTGGCAACCCTGATCTCGTTCGCCGCGCTCGCGATCGGCGCGTCGGCCACCTTCGCGTCGCTCAGCGCCGCGCTCAGCGTGATCTGGCCGGCCACCGAGAACCGCTGGTCGAGCATGCTCGGGCTCGTGCGCGTGCGGCTGATCTCGTTCGGGCTCGTGCTCGGCGTCGCGTTCCTGCTGATCGTGTCGCTCGTGCTCGACACCGCGATCACGTTCGTCGGCACCTGGCTGCTGGGCGATTCGCCGTACGTGGTCGTCACGAACCTCGTGCAGTTCTTCGTCGGCATCGCGGTGCTCGCGGGCGCGTTCGCGTCGTTGATGAAGTTCCTGCCCGATGCGCGCGTCGCATGGCGCGACGCCGCGATCGGCGGCATCGTGTCCGCGATCCTGTTCTCCGGCGGCAAGAAGCTGTTCGCGCTGTACCTCGCGCGTGCGGGCACCGCAAGTGCATTCGGCGCAGCCGGATCGTTCGCGGTCCTGCTGATGTGGCTGTACTTCTCCGCGATCGTGCTGCTGCTCGGCGCGGAATTCGCGGCAGCCCGCGGCAACGCGCATCGGCAGGCCACGAACCCGTCGCCTGCCACGTCCGGCGACGCAGCTCAACCCACCCAGCCCGGCCGCGCCGACAATCGCCCGCGCGAAGACTGAACGACCTGCCCGGCGCAGAACGCACCGCGCATCGATTCCACGCGCCCCGCACACCCCCTGTCCCTACGCAACCCCGTCGTCGGCCGCTCATTCGCGCGGCGTTGACGCGCGCTTTACACGTCGGCGTAGGCACACCTGCAATCGCAAACGTTTGCACACCCTCGTTTCCTTGCTGCCACGCGCCGAAACAGGGGATTTGCCGCACGGTGCGTCAACTACTGAAACAATCGCGGCGCAGCAAATGTCAACTATTTCAAAAACAGGAACAGTCGTTGATGTGCTTGATATATATGGACTTTTTCCCGCTGTTACCTTTTCGAGACACTTTATTTTTTAAGCTTTCTTGCGTGTATGGCACTGAGCTATTCTCCAATCCGCAACAAATAACGATGAATCACTTGCGTGGAGAATCTCAACGATGAAGAAACTTGCTCTCTCGACCCTCTCGCTCGCCCTGCTGGGCGCCGCTGGTGCCGCACAGGCCCAATCGAGCGTCACGCTGTACGGCGTGATCGACACGTCGATCACCTATGTTCACGGTAACAACGGTCAAGGTAACAACGCGTGGTCGATGGGTAGCGGCAACCTGCAAGGCAGCCGCTTCGGCCTCAAGGGCGCAGAAGACCTCGGTGGCGGCCTGAAGGCGATCTTCCAGTTGGAAAACGGTTTCGACTCGACGTCGGGCGCACTGGGCCAAGGCAAGCGGATGTTCGGTCGCCAGGCCTTCGTCGGCCTGCAAAGCGATCAGTACGGCACGCTGACGCTCGGCCGCCAATATGATCCGATCGTCGACCTGGTCCAGGGCGTGACGGCTGACAACTACTTCGGCAGCGTGTTCGCAACGCCGGGCGACGTCGACAACAACGACAACAGCCTGCGCGTCAGCAACGCAATCAAGTACACGTCGCCGGTGTTCGCTGGCTTCCAGGTCGAAGGCATGTACGCTCTCGGCGGCGTCGCTGGCAAGACGGGCGCTGGCCAAACCTGGTCGGTCGCGGCCGCTTACAACAACGGCCCGGTCGGCGTTGCTGCTGGCTACTTCTACGCGAACAACCCGACGCCGGCAGCCGGCGCGCGCGCAGGCTGGGGTTCGACGACGTCGGACAATATCGTCGACGGTCCGATCAACGCGGGTTACGTGTCGGCGAAGTCGATCGGCATCGCGCAAGTTGCAGGCCAGTACGCATTCGGCCCGGTGACGTTCGGCCTCGGTTACAGCAATGCACAGTACAAGCCGGACGCGTCGTCGGGTTTCGGTTCGACCGAAAAATACAACACGGGCCGCGGGTTCGTGACGTATCAGGTCACGCCGCCGCTGCTGCTGGGCCTCGGCTACTCGTACACGAAGGCGAGCGGCAACACGAACGCCAAGTACCATCAGGTTTCGCTGGGCGGCGACTACTCGCTGTCGAAGCGCACGGACATCTATCTGGTCGGCGCTTACCAGCACGCGAGCGGCACGCAACTCAACGCAGACGGCACGACGTCGGCAGCGCAAGCTTCGGTGGGCTCGTACGGCATCGCCGGCACGAAGTCCCAAGAACTGGTCGCTCTCGGCCTTCGTCACAAGTTCTAAAAACGAAGTATCCGGTGTGCACGGCGTCTCCGACGCCTTGCCGCCGACCTGGAAAGCCAGTCATCGGTTTCGGCCGTGGCTGGCTTTTTTTCGTCTGTCGCCAGCGGGCCGACATGGCCTGCACCGGCCGGCGGCCGATGCCCGGGCACCCGATGCACGTCGGTTGGCCAGCAGCGGCGCCTGGCGGCTGCAATGCGCCTGGAACGCGATTTCCTGACACCAGGTTCACTCGCTGTGCGCGCGCTGCACGACTACCATGCGCACTGTCGGTGCCACGGCTCCGATGCGACGGCCGTTCGCCCCCGCGTGTCGATTTCGACGCTCCTCATCCGTCGTATCGAGGTCGGCACGCGATTTGCGCCCCGACCCATACAGACAGGAGATACGCCATGACGATTCAGAAGATCACGCCTTTCCTCTGGTACGCGGCGGAAGCAGAAGAAGCCGCCGCCTTCTATGCGGGCATCTTTCCGGATTCGCGCATCGTGCGCGTCACGACGGTGCCCGGCACCGACGGCACGCGGATGGTCGAGTTCGAGCTGTTCGGGCAACCGTTCTTCGCGATGAGCCACCCGCGCACCGATACGTTCAACCATGCGATCTCGCTGCTGGTCAGTTGCGCCGACCAGGCGGAACTCGACCGCTACTGGAACGCCCTGCTCGACAACGGCGGCACGGCCGACGCCTGCGGCTGGCTGAGAGACCGCTACGGCGTGTCGTGGCAGATCGTTCCGGAAACGCTGATTCCGATGATGTCCGACCGGGACACGGTCAAGGCCACACGCGTGGCCGCGGCGATGATGCAGATGATCAAGCTCGACGACGCCGCGCTGAAAGCCGCCTACGCGGGTACGGCGGGCTGACGAAGCACGTCGCACGGCGCATGCGCGACGACGCGCCGGGTCGCCGACTGGCTTCCGGCTCGACCGCATGCGCGTGCGACTGCCGCGCCAATGCCGACGATCTTCATCGGCGTCGCCCCCAAGCCGGCCACGTGCGCGGCATCCGCCGCTACGTCGACAGCATCGATTCGACCGTTCGCCGCGCGTAGCCGATGAATGCGGCGAGGGGTTCGCCCGACAGGATCGCCGCATCCTCCTCGCCGCCGAGATAGGCGGCACGCGCCGCCGCGACAACCGGCCGGTAGGCTTCCGGCATGCGTTCCAGCACCCATGTCGCCGCGACGTCCTTCGGCGCGATCCTGCCGGTCGCGGCGCTGTACCAGATGCGCGCGAGCGCGAGCACCACGTTGCACGCGTCGCCGCGCCAGTCCGGTTCGGCATTCCACTGCGCAACCGTCGCCAGCAGCGCGGCGACAAAATCCCGTACGGGCACTTGCTCGAAAAGCGCCGCCGCGGGCGGGCCGGCCAGTACGACACTGTGCTGCCGCACCTTCGTCAACAGGATCGCCAGATCGTGATCGACGAGCGCCGGTTCGACGATGCCGGCCTCGAGGTCGTGACGCAGCCACTCGCCGAACTGCAGTTCGCGCCGCGCCGGGTGACGCCACGGCACGACTTCATCGTACGCGACGACGGTCACTTCCAGTGCACGCACGCCGTCGGCGCGACCGGGCGGCGCCGACACGGCGAGCAGGTCGAGCATCAGTGCGTGCCGCGTCGATTCGTCGGGCCGCGCCGACACCGTCACCAGTACGTCGACGTCGCTGCGCGGCTTCAATCCGCCGTCGAGCGCCGATCCGAACAGGTGGATTGCCTTCAGCGTCGCGCCGAGATGCCGCTCGATCGTGTCGCACGCGGCGGCGACCTGGGCGGCGATTTCGTCGGGAATGGTTTCAGTCACGATGCGTGTGCCTCGCAATGCGCACGCAACCCTCACAGCGAGCACGACGGGCAGCGGCGGATCTGCAAGCGCACAGAGGATTGCCGTTCGTCATCGCGCGTGCGCGGCGCGTCTTCCGTCGTGCGTCACGCGTCGAACCGTACCTTCCGCCATGTCGCTGCGTGGCTGCCGCGCGATTTGCGCAGCGCAATAAAAATCCCCGCACGCTTTCGCGTACGGGGATCGTCGGACATCGCAACGGCTGCCGACATGCATTCGCATTCGGCAACCGCTGCGCGGCATTACGCCGCCGCGTCCTTCAGCTTCTTCAGCGCACGTGCCTTCACGCGCACGCTGGCCGGCTTCGCCGGGAACCAACGCTCTTCGCCCGTGAACGGATCCTTGCCGAAGCGCTTCTTCTTCGCCGGCACGACTTGCGCCGTGATCTTCAGCAGACCCGGCAGCGTGAACTCGCCCGCGCCCTTCTTGTGGACCGAGCCCAGCACGACGTTCTCGAGTGCGACGAGCACTGCCTTGACAGCCTTCACTTCGACAGCTGCGCGCTCAGCGATGTGCGTTGCGAGCGATGCCTTCGTGAACTTGTCCTTCAGCGGCGTCGGAGCGGCCGGTGCCGCCTTCGCGACAACCTTCTTGGCCACTACTTTCTTCGCGGGCGCAGCCTTTTTGGCAGCCACTTTCTTGGTGGCGGGTGCGGCAGCCTTCTTGGCCACCTTTTTTGCGGAAGTCGCCATGTTTCTCCTACCAGGTGTGGTCGTTGGATACACGAAGCGTGCAACGCGCGCGCTTCAACGCCGGATTCTACAAGCGCCGTGACGCTTCGTGCAGTACTTTTATGCGTTTTCGCGGGGTTTCCCGCAGGTTTTTTTGCGTGTGACCGATTTCATCGACGCTCCAGCATCAAAAAACGCCTTCACGTAGGCACCCGAATGCGAATTACGTTCGATATTTGCGCACCTATACTGGGCTCGCTCAATGCCCGGATGCCTCCATGCGCGAAGCCAGATACGTCAAAGGACTCGACGGCCTGCGAGCCCTCGCCGTCATCCTCGTTTTCCTGTCCCACAAGGGCCACGTCCTTGCCGTCGACGTCGGCAAGCTTGGCGTGTGGACGTTTTTCCTCATCAGCGGATTCCTGATCGTCGGCGAGCTGCATCGCAACCGCCAGGCGGTCGAGCGCGGCACCATGACGCGCCGCCATGCGCTCGCGCTGTTCCTCGCGAAGCGCGCGCTGCGGATCTTTCCCGTGTATTACCTGCTGCTCGCCGCGCTCGCGATCGCGCACGCGCTGTTCTACCAGCGCGGCGTCAATCTCGGGCTCGCGTGGCACGCGGTGTTCCTGTCGAATTACTGGATCGGTGCCGTCAAGGACGGCTGGCCGGGCTCCACGTCGCACTTCTGGAGCCTCGCGGTTGAACAGCAGTTCTATCTGATCGCACCGCTCGCGTTGCTCGCGGTGCCCGCCGCGCGACACGTCGCGCTCGGCATCGCGGCCATCGTACTGTGCGCGCTCGCACATCTCGCGCTCTACCGGTACGACGCGTCGCCGGTGCTGATCTATGCGTTTTCCCCGTGGAATTTCGCGCTGATCGCGCTCGGCGGCGTCGGCGCGATGGCGCTCGCCGACCGCGGTGCGGCCGCCGTGCGCCGCGTGCCGCCCGGCTGGCTCGGCGCGGCCGGCGTTGCGTTCTTCCTCGTGCTGCCTGCATGCACGACCTTGCCCGACACGATCGCGGGGCTCGCGGATCTCGGCCTGTCCGCGTCGCTCGGCGCGCTGCTGCTGTGGATCGTCAGCGAACCCGAGCATCCGGTCGTGGCGCTGCTCGACTGGGCGCCGCTCGCCTATCTCGGCACGATCAGCTACGGCTTCTACCTGTTCCACAACCTGATTCCGGCGCGTTTCGGCGTGCTGCCCGCGCACGTCGCGCACGTGGCCATCCCTGAAATCGTCCGCGACACGCTACCCGAACTGCTGCAGTTCGCGCTCGCCGTGCTGCTCGCGCACCTGTCCTGGCGCTATCTCGAAAAGCGGCTGCTCGATTTCAAGAAGCCGGTCGCCGCGATGCTGGCCCGGCGTTTCGTCGCGCGGCCGACCCCGTCGGCGCGTTGAACGCGGCACGGACGCGGCAACGGTTGAACTGAAAACCGCGATTCCGGCCACGCCCGGAAGCCGACGCGCGGCGAGCGAGCCGTTGCGTCATCGACCGGCGCCGGCCGATCCGATGCGGTCACGAACGTCGATGTGCGTCGCGCAACCGAACCGCCGCCCCCGTCATCAGGGCCCTCGCCGCGGCACCGGTTTCAGCCGTGACGTCCGTCCTCGCAGGAGCGCCCCGCTCCGCACGCAGCGCCGACCCTGAAGCCGGTCCGCCACGACATACACGCCGACGGCGCGCACGCCGACCGTGCACTGGCGCCCCCACACACGCAAAAAAGCCCCGGCGCGCGAGCGGCCGGGGCCAACGGAACAACCACCACCTGAAACAACGGAGCGCGCGACTGCTTAGGCGACAGCAGCCAGCGCGGGCAAGCAGGTACGCAGGTAGGCCTCGAATTCGCGGCTCACTTCCGGATGCTGGAGCGCGAGCTCGACGGTGGCCTTGAGATAGCCGATCTTGCTGCCGCAGTCGAAGCGCGTGCCGTAGTAGCGATACGCGAGCACCTGCTCGTTCGCGAGCAGCGACTGGACGGCATCGGTCAGCTGCAGCTCGCCGCCGGCACCCGGCTTGAGCTTGCGCAGGTGATCGAAGATCGTCGGCATGAATACGTAGCGGCCGACCACGCCGAGATTCGACGGCGCATCTTCCGGCGCCGGCTTCTCGATGATGCCCGACAGCTTGATGATGTCCTCTTCCCATTCGCGGCCTTCGACGACGCCGTACGAGCGGCTGTCCTCGCGCGGGATCGTCTCGACCCCGATCACCGAGCTGTGATAGTGGTCGAACACGTCGACGAGCTGCTTGAGCACCGGCTGTTCGCCGTGCAGCAGGTCGTCGGCGAGAATCACCGCGAACGGCTCGCCGTGCACCAGCTTCTCCGCGCACAGCACCGCGTGGCCGAGGCCGAGCGCTTCCGGCTGGCGCACGTAGAAGCAGTTCACATGGCTCGGCTTGATGCCGCGCACCAGTTCGAGCAGCTTTTCCTTGCCGCGCGCCTCGAGTTCGGCCTCGATCTCGTACGACTTGTCGAAATGATCCTCGATCGCGCGCTTGCTGCGCCCGGTGACGAAGATCATCTCGGTGATACCTGCGTTGATCGCTTCCTCGACCGCGTACTGGATCAGCGGCTTGTCGACGACGGGCAACATTTCCTTCGGGCTCGCCTTCGTTGCCGGGAGGAACCGCGTGCCGAGACCGGCAACGGGGAACACGGCCTTGGTGACTTTCAACATGTTCGCATCCTGATTGCGTTGACTGCGCCGCGTCGACCAGCGACCCGGCGCGATTGTGTTCCGAACGGCATATCGAGAATCGACGGTACTGCCAATTCGACTCCGCTCATTTTCGATATGGACTGATTGCCCAATGATTCCAAAAAAAATATAATCGTTTCAACCCGGTCGATATTGCCGAACCGAGTGCCGGGGCAGAAACAAATTACCGATTTTCCGGATACAAATTCTTACGATTCGAATTCCTCGATATAGGGCACGCCGCCCCGTTCGAGACCCGGGCGAATCGGTTCGTTCTTCAGCGCCTCACGGTACGCCGACAGCACGGCCATGACCAGCAGTACTGCAGCGCTCGCGATCCAATGCATGTCCATCTTGCCGCTCCTTGCATCAATCAACTGGAGCTTCAAACTATCAGAAAAAAATCGGTAAATAATTGACCCGCCTCGCGGAACCGCTTTCCGAGCGCGATAAAACCATGATGTGGAATTCCGATATTTCCCGGCGAGATTTTTTTATTCATTGATCGAATTCTTGCGCATTACGATTGGATGAAACTTCCCGTCCATCCGTCGCAAGGAATCGAATCGCATGCAAGCTTTCAGCGGATCGTCTCTGACCGCGCCGCCCGTCGCCGATCACAAGGAACACGTGATCGACGCGATGCGCGGCTTCGCGGCGCTGCTCGTCGCCTATTTCCACTGCCGCCAGGTCGTCTGGGTCGGCATGCAAAGCTTCCATCAGGCTTACGGCCATGCGCTCACCCCGAGCGCGATCGCCGGCTACCTGACCTTCCCGTTCGCGTGGGGCTCCGCCGGCGTGCCGATCTTCTTCGTGATCAGCGGCTACTGCATCCACCGCAACGCGGCGCTCAAGCTCGCGGCCGATCCCGCGTACCGGCTCGACGCGCCGAACTTCTGGGTGCGCCGGTTCGCGCGCATCTACCCGGTGCTGCTGGCCGCGCTGCTGTTTACGCTCGCACTCGACTCGGTCAGCCTGCAGATCGAGCCCGTCAGCCACAAGATCCGCGACGTCGGCCTCGTCGCGTTCCTCGTGAACCTGTTCTCGCTGCAGGGCGTCGCCGGCTACACGTACGGGTCGAACGGCGCGCTGTGGACGCTGTCGCTCGAAGTGCAGTTCTACGCGATCTACCCGCTGCTGTTCGCGATCCGCCGGCGCATCGGCATGCCGGCTGTCGTGGCCGCGGTCGCGCTCGTCAACGTCGCGTCGGCGTGGCTGCTCGAACGGCACGACCTGCAGTTCTTCACGTCGTACTGGCTGTCCTGGACGATCGGCGCGTGGATCGCCGACGTGCGCGCGCAGCCGGCACGCGGCGCGGCCGCCGTGCCGTCGCGCGCGTGGTACGGTGCGGCCGCCGTGCTGCTGGCCGCCGGCTGCGGCGCGTTCCATTTCGGCCAGTACGGCGCATTCCAGCTGTGGTCGGCCGGCTTCGCGTGCTTCCTGTACCGCGCGCTCGCCCGTCCGCCACGCCCGACGCCGCCGCTGCGCGTGCTGAGCTGGTTCGGCGACTTCAGCTACTCGCTGTACCTGATCCACCTGCCGCTGTTCGTCTGCCTCGGCTCGGTGCTGTTCCATTCCGAGCTGCAGCTGTCGATCTGGCCTTCGTTCGCGTTCATGGCCGCCGCGATCCCGGTCGCGTATGTGTTCTACCGGATGTTCGAACGGCCCGCGATGACGTGGTCGGCCAGCTTCAAGCCGGCTCGCCCTGCCCGGGTCGTTTCGGCGGCACCCGAACGGGCCGTCTGACCCGGCCGGAACGCTTTCCCGAGCCCTCGCGCGGCGGTACGCTGCGCGGGGGCTTTTTCATGGCCTGAGCGCGCCGGCAAGCCGGGTTGGCGGGATGGGGTAGCCCTCCGGCGTGCGACGGCGCCACGACCCGCACAGGCCGTCTCCGACCGATTTTCTCCACGCAAGCTGCCTGGGTGTCGCCTTCTCGGGTCGCCCCCATGCGCCGCCGTCTTCTCCGACGTCTCGCACCGCCGTCCAGCACCGCCCGTCGTCGCCCCAGTCGACGATCGGTCAAGCCCACGCCCAACACCGCACGAGACAACCTGCCATCCCCCCGGACAAAGCCCCGGCGCTGAAAAACAAAGCCCCCACGCGGCGCACCGCCGCATGAGGGCCTATTTCCCGCCGGCTCGCGCCGCTTTTACCGCTTCTTCGCCTTCGCGGCCTTCGCCGTATCCGCGAGGATCTTCTCGACCCGCTCCACGTAGGTTTCGGTGCCGAACCGGCGCACCGCTGTCGCCCGCCCGCTCGCGACGAGCCGCTCGCGCAGCGCGCCGTCACGCTTCAACGTGGCCAGCGCATCGGCCAGCGCAGCCGCATCGCCCGGCGCGCAGAGCAGCCCGTTGTCGCCGTCCTCGATGATCTCGACGACGCCGCCCGCGCGGGCCGCGACGACCGGCCGGCGCGCGAGCATCCCCTCGACGATCACGCGCCCGAACGGCTCGGGCGTGATCGACGTGTGCGCGACGACATCGACCGCCGTCATACAGGCGGCCACGTCGCGCTGGAACCCGAGGAAATGCACGCGCCCGCCCATCCCGTGCCGTGCGACGTACTCGTGCAGCTGCGCGGCGTATTCGTCCTCGCCGAACAGCGGCGCGCCGACCAGCACCACGTGCATGTCGGGATGCCGCGCGGCGGCTTCCAGCAGCACGTGCTGCCCCTTCCAGCGTGCGAGCCGGCTGAACGAACCGACGAGCCATGCGTGCTCGGGCAACCCCAGCCGCGCGCGCAGCGCGGCCTGGCTGACGCCTTCCAGCGCATCGAACGGCTCGGCCGAAATGCCGTTGAACACGACATCGACGTGCTGCGGCGTGAAGCCCGTCAGCGTCCGGAACGCCTGCGCGGACGCATCGGAGTTCGCGATCACGCGCGTGATGCCGAGCCGCGCGCAGTACTTGATCGCCAGCAGTTGCTTGCTGCCGAAATGGTCGGTGCTGACGATGTCGCGCAGGTGCCACACAACCGGCTTGCGCGCGAGCCGCCCGGCGAGCGCGGCGACCACCATCGCGCGCTGCGTGTTCGCGTAGATCACCTCGGCACGGCGCGCGCGCCGCGCGACGTCGCGCACCAGCCGCACGAGCTGTTTCACCGCCCCGACCGACACGCCGCCCTGCTTGCGCACGCCCGCGAGCGCGCCCTGGTCGACCACGTCGACGCGCGCGCCGATCTCGTCGAGCGCCGCACGGAACGGGCCGTCGTCGAACAGCAGCACGTCGGCGTTCGCGCGCATGTGCTTCATGATCTCGAGCAGCGACAGCTCGGCGCCGCCGAGCACGCCGCTCTGGTCGAGCACGAGCGTCGCCGGGCCGCGCGCGGCCGGCATCGGCGCGATGGCCGTACCGCGCTGCGCGGTCGAGCCGGGCAGCGCGGCTTCCACATAGTCGAGAAAGCGCCGCCGGAACGTATCGGCCGAAAACCGCTCCGCGTTCGTGCGGCAGGCGGTCGGCGTGAAGCGCTGCGGCGCACGCTCGAAATCGTCGACGGCCGCGACGATCGCGTGCGGCGTCTGTTCGTCGAAAAAAAGCCCGGTCGGATTCAGGTTCGATTGCGGGTCGAGCACGGTTTCGAGCGCGCCGCCCTTGCCGTACGCGATCACCGGCGTGCCGCACGCCTGCGCCTCGACCACCGAGATCCCGAAATCCTCCTCGGCCGCGAACACGAACGCCTTCGCGCGCCGCATCCGGTCGTGCAGCACCGCGAACGGCTGGTAGCCCATGATTTCGACGTTCGGGCCGGCCTTCGCGCGGATCTTCTGCATCTCGGGGCCGTCGCCGATCACGACGAGCTTGCGCTCCGGCGTGCGCGAAAACGCTTCGACGATCAGGTCGATCTTCTTGTACGGCACCATTCGCGACGCGGTCAGGTAGAAATCCTCCTTCACCGCGTTCAGCGAGAACGCGTCGACGTCGACCGGCGGGAAGATCACCGCCGCATCGCGGTGGTAGACCTTTTTGATACGCCGCGCGATGAACGCGGAGTTCGCGACGAAGCCGTCCACCGCGTTCGCGGTGCGCGTGTCCCAGTTGCGGATGTAATGCAGGATCATCCGCGCGAGCAACGACTTCGGCCCGTGCGTGAGGTTCGACTGTTCCAGGTACTGGTGCTGCAGGTCCCACGCATAGCGGATCGGCGAATGCACGTAGCTGATGTGCACCTGGTCCGGCCCCGTCAGTACGCCCTTCGCGACCGCGTGGCTGCTGGAGATGACCAGATCGTACTCCGACACGTCGAGCTGCTCGATCGCGAGCGGCATCAGCGGCAGGTAGCTGCGGTACTTGGTGCGCGCGAACGGCAGCTTCTGGATGAACGACGTCGTCACCGGCTTGCCGCGCACGAACGCGCGATCGTCGAGAAAATCGACGAGGCTGAACAGGTCCGCGTCGGGAAAGCACGCGACGATCTGCTCGAGCACGCGCTCGGCGCCTGCATAGGTGACGAGCCAGTCGTGGACGATCGCCACGCGCAGCGCGCGCGCCGGATGGCGTGCGCTTGCGCGTTCGGCCGGCAGCGCCCGGCGCAGCGCGGTGGCGTCGCCCGCTTCGGCCACGGCCGCATCGGCGGTGGCGAGATTCAATACGGCGTGTTCCGCCAGATCGCGATTCATGCAGTTCTCCTCGCATTGAGACGGACAAACAGGTCGCGCACGAGTGCACGCAATCCCGGCGTCATCGTGAGCGACCACGCGACGTTCAGCACCAGCACGACCGCGCACATGCCGATCGACTGGACGAGCCCCGGCCACGCCTGCGCCAGGAACAGGCTCGCGAGCAGGAAGGCCAGGTGCGCGAGCATGTCGAGCACGATCGCGCGCATCCGGATCGCCGACAGGTACAGCAGCACGCCGTAGTCGACGAGCGCACGCGCCGCGACCACCACCGCCGCGCCGATCAGCCCGAAGTGGTGAATGCCGAACCACAGGCCGCCGACGAAGAACGGCATCTCGACGAGCCCGGCGAACGCCGCGCGGGCCGGGTTGACCTGCGACTGGATCAGGATCCGCGTGACGCTCGCCTGGCCGACGAGCCACACGCTGATCACCAGCACGCGGCCGACCGGCGCCGAATGCGCGGCGAGATCCGCGCCGACCCACAGCGTGAGGAACGGCGCGAGTGCGAAGATCGCGACGATGCCGACCGGCGTGAACACGCCGTTCAGGAATTCGAGCGACTGGCGCGCGAGCGTGTCCGCACGGTCGCGCCCCACCGCCGACAGGCGCGGAAACAGCGTGCGCACGAGCGCGTTCGGCAGCATGTTCAGGCGCGTGACGAGGTTCTGTGGCACCGTGTAGTAAGTGACGAACTTCGCGCCCATGCCGGCACCGAGCATCACGCGGTCGAGCGTGTCGGCGATCATGCTCGTCGTGCTCGCGATCAGCATCCAGCCGCCGAAGTTGAACAGCCCTTTCGCGGTGCCCCACTGCGGCGGATCGATGCGCCGGATCCCGAGCACCTTGATGCTCGCCTGGCCGAGCATCACCGCCGCGATCAGCCGCGCGACGACCGCCGCGGCGAGCACCGTCTGCAGGTTCGGCGCGATCCACCATGCGGCGCCGAGCGGCAGCAGCTGGAACAGGAACGTGCCGATCGTCTGGTTCGTGTTGAACACGCCGAAGCGTTCGGCGCCGTTGATCGCGCCGGCGAACACCCACGACACGTTCGCCAGCGGAATCGCGAGCGCGAGCCACGGCAGCGCGAGATACACCTCGTGCTGCATCGCTGCCGACACCTTCGTGAAGTACGCGGTGTAGACGAATGCGCCGAAATAGATCAGCAGCCCGCCCACGATGCCGGTGCCGAGGTTCAGCCAGAATGCGCTCCAGAATACGCGCGCGCTTTCGTCGGCGTTGCCGCTCGCGAGCGCCTTCGAGATGTGGTTCTGCGCGGCCATGCTCATCCCGAGATCGAGGATCCCGAAATAGCCGATCAGCGTCCACACGAGGCTGACGACGCCGTAGCGTTCGACGCCGAGCGCGTGGATATAGGCGGGCACCGTCACCAGCGACACGAAGGTCGGCAGGATCAGCCCGATGAAGTTGATCGAAACGTTCTTGAGTATGCCTTTGTCCATGCTTCTGCCTTGTGTGACGTCGCCCGTCACGGTTTCCAGCGATACATCAGCACCTTGCCGCGCGCGTCTTCCTCGACGAACACGAGGTACTCGCCGTTCTCGCGCCGGAACGCACTGATGCCGAACGGCACGTCGACCCAGCCGGAGGCCTTGCCGACCTCGGCGCCCGGGCTCATCACGCCCACTTCCTTGCCGGTTTCCTTGTCGTACACGTGGATCTTGCCGACCGGCTCCACCCCGAACAGGTAGCGGCCCTCGGCCGTGAGCCCGATCAGGTCGAAGATCGGCTTCGCGTCGAGCTGCCACGGCAGCGCGACCTGGTAACGCACGACCGGCGAGCCCGTCGACCACTTGTCGAAGCGGATCAATACACGGCCCACTTCCTTGTTGATGCCCGGCTGCGGCGGTGCGTCGGCCGTGTAGCCGGTCACGTACAGCGTGTCGGTCTGCGGCTCGTAGATCGCGCGGCGCAGCTGCGTGAACGGCTGCGGCATCGGATAGGTCGTGACCTTGTCGTACGAGTAGATCGGGTTGCCGGCCTTGTCGACGCCGCCGTACTGGAAGCGGTGGATGCCGCGCACGTCGCTGGTGCGCCAGATGTCGCCCTTCGTGTCGACCCACCAGCCCCAGCCGCCCGCTTTCGCCTTGCCCGTCGTGTTGATCTCGGCCTCGTCGGCATCGATCCGGCCGTTGCCGTTCGCGTCGCGCCACAGCCAGTCGCCGCCCGGCGGCTTGTTCGGCACCTTGTCGACCGGTCGCGCACGCCCCGCGATCAGGCCCGACGGAATCGCGACCTCGCCGTCGCGCTTCGCGTCGAAGCGGTAGATCTTCAGGTGGTCGGCGTACATGTCGGTCAGGTACAGGAACGTGCGGCCGTCGAGGCGCCGTGCGAACGGCATGCCGGGATACTGGTCCGTGTGGAACACGGGATCGTCCGGATACTTGAAGCGGTTCGACAGGAAGCCGACGTATTTCCAGTCCTGGCCCGGCGGCTTCGACAGGTCGAGTTCGAAGCGCTTGTTTCCCGTGTACACGCTGTTCGGCCGCGCCGGGTCGAGCCACGCACCGTCGACGAACAGCAGCCCCTGCACCTGCCAGCGCTGCTTACCGTCCGGCGTATAGCTTTCGAGCACCGCGCCGAGCCCGGCGCCGATCGTGTCGTGGCGTGGCCCGATGCCGTTCATCGACACATAGATGTTGCCCGCGCGGTCGACACCGACGCCCGTCAGCCCGTTGAAACGCTGCGGCCCCGGCCGGCCCGGCACCGGGCCCGCGAAGATACCGCCGCGCTCGCCGAGCGTGCCCGACGGCGCATAGCCCTTGCCGCCTTTCGAGAAGATCAGGATCTGCTGGCGCGGCCCGTTGTCCGCCACCAGCACGCGCCCTTTCGCGTCGACGGCCACGTCCACCGCATCGGTGCCTTCCGGCAGTGCGGGCGCGTCGTCGAGCTTGCGGCCGTCCGCGCGCACGTGCACGAGGTGCGCGGGTCCGTTGAGCGTATCCGTGAGCAGCCACAGCGTGCCGTCGCCCGCGAGTGCGATGCGGCCCGGCTCGTGGGCGCTCCACGTGCCCTTCTGCTGCATCGTCTCCGCGTCGTACACGTTCACCGCATCGCGCGATGGATTCGTCGCGAACAGCGTCTTGTCGTCGGCTGCAAGGCCGCCGACTTCCGCCTTCTGCTCGCCCACTTCCGAGCGCGCGGGCGCCGCGACCTCGTTCATCATCATGAAGCTCGCGGCCATCCGCGCGCGGCCGGTGTCCGCGCGGCCGCCCGGCGCGACCTGCGGCGCCGCGCGGAACGGCGCGGGCTGCTTCAGGTCGCCGATCGTGCGACGCGAGATGCCGAACCACTGCTTGCCCTTGTCCGGCCAGATGCCGGGCGACTGCAGGTGGCCGCGCTCGTTGCCGACACCGATCGCGACGTACGCGTACTTGCTGTTCACGGCGATCGCGCTGCCGCCGAGGTTGCCCCAGCCGTGCGTGCCGCCGGCGAAGCCGAGCATCTTCCCGTCCTGGTAGACGCTCGCCTCGGCCCCGCTCTCGTCCCACGGCGCATTCGTATACACCTTGCCTTCAGGCGTCACCGCGATCGCGCGGATGTCGATCTGCGTCCAGCTGCCGTCGCCATAGCCGAACGTATTGCCGATCCACGACGTCGTCGCGGGCAACACCGTTTCGGCCGGTGCCGCGCTCGTCAGCAGCGTCGCGCACACCGTCATGCCTACCAGAATCAGACGTCGCAATGCGCTTCTCCAGACTTGATGCAACAGCGACCGGGCCGCCGCAAGGACTGCCGCCGGCGCACCCTGTCGCTAAATGGGTTTCAAACGTCGCGATGCAGGTTACAAGCAAAAATAATCACAAGAAATTTGGAAATATTTGGGGATGTTTCCGCCTGAAATATCGAACCGGAACAGCGGCGAACAGGCGCTCGAAAGCGGCAATAACGACCGCCTTTCGTTTTCCGTCCTGTAGAAAATGCCGCTTTCCACCGCCTGACGGGGCTGTCCGGGTGCCGACCTTTCACCCCGCGACAGAAATAATCGGCATTTGAATATTTGTCGCCAGATAAATGACGCGCGTTTTTTTGCCGATTTCTTTTCCCTAGAATCGATTTCGATTCGATATTTCATTTAATGGCATGCATTACGTTCACGTTTACGCATCGGATGTGCGACACGCCCCGGCTCACGTCGCGCGTCGCGAAGGAGCGGCGCGATGACGGGCATCTCGCGACCGACTGACCTCACCCCGCAGCAACACGGCCGCATCGTGCAGCTCGACGGATTGCGCGCGATCGCGGTGGGCGCCGTGTTCCTGCAGCACGCGCTGAAGGCGCCGCTCTGGATGGGCGTCGACCTGTTCTTCGTGCTGAGCGGCCTGCTGATCACCGGCATCCTGCTCGATCGCAAGGCGCGCGGGCAGTCGTACTTCAGCCACTTCTACGCACGCCGCGTGCGTCGCATCCTGCCGCCGTACGTGATGCTGCTGGTGGTGTCGACGATCCTGTTCGGCGCGAGCTGGCTGCCGCACTGGCCGTGGTTCGCGTTCTTCTCGACCAACATCGGGCTGTCGCTCGGCAGCATCGGCCATGACAGCCTGAACGTGCTGTGGTCGCTCGCGGTCGAGGAGCAGTTTTATATCTTCTGGCCGTTCGTCGTGCTGTGGTGCTCGGAGCGCGCGCTGCTGTGGGTCGCCGCCGCGCTGATCGTCGCGGCCCCGGTGCTGCGCGCGATTGCGACGCCGTGGTTCGACTCGTTCTGGCCGATCTACTACCTGACGCCGTTCCGGATGGACCTGCTCGCCGCGGGTGCGCTGCTCGCGATCGTGCTGCGCCGCGACCGGCGCGCACTCGAGCCGTTCTATCCGCTCGCGATCGTCGGCGCGCTCGTGTCGCTCGCGATCCTCGGCTGGCTGCACCTGTCGTTCCCGCGCTTCCGCGCCGCGAACACGCCGCTGTCGAATGCGGCGCTCTACAGCATCTCGCTGCTGCTGTGCACGTCGATCGTCGTGATCGCCCTGCGCGGCCGCGGCCTCGTGCAGCGCGTGCTGACGAACCCGATGCTCGTCTACGTCGGCACCGTCAGCTACACCGTGTACCTGATCCACCTCAGCGTGCTGTACGCGCTGTGGCCGCTGCACCTGAACCGCTTCGTCACGGCCGCGCTGGCCCTCGCGATCACGCTCGCGTACGCGACGCTGAGCTGGTACGGCTTCGAACGGCGCCTGACGCGCGGCCCCGCACGCCGCGCGCTGCCGGCCGCCGCCGGCACGACCGCCTGAATTTCATCATCCATCGTTTCTACCAGGACAACGTCATGAGCCAAACTCGCAAGAAGGCCATCATCACCGGGATCTCGGGGCAAGACGGCGCCTACCTGACCAAGCTGCTGCTCGACAAGGGCTACGAAGTCACCGGTACCTACCGCCGCACCAGCTCGGTGAATTTCTGGCGCATCGCCGAGCTCGGCGTCGACACGCACCCGAACCTCACGCTCGTCGAGCACGACCTGACCGACGCCGGCTCGAGCCTGCGCCTGCTCGAACGCACGCAGCCCGACGAGTTGTACAACCTCGCCGCGCAGAGCTTCGTCGGCGTGTCGTTCGACCAGCCGGCGACGACCGCCGAAGTGACGGGCCTGGGTCCGCTGAACCTGCTCGAGGCGATCCGCGTCGTGAGCCCGAAGACGCGCTTCTACCAGGCGTCGACCTCCGAGATGTTCGGCAAGGTGCAGTCGATCCCGCAGACGGAAGCGACCTCGTTCTATCCGCGCAGCCCGTATGGCGTCGCGAAGCTGTACGCGCACTGGATGACGGTGAACTACCGCGAGTCGTACGGCCTGTTCGGCAGCAGCGGCATCCTGTTCAACCACGAATCGCCGCTGCGCGGCCGCGAGTTCGTCACGCGCAAGATCACCGACACCATCGCGAAGATCAAGCTCGGCAAGGCGACCCGCCTCGAGCTTGGCAACCTCGACGCGAAGCGCGACTGGGGCTTCGCACTCGAGTACGTCGAAGGCATGTGGCGCATGCTGCAGGCCGACGAACCCGATACCTATGTCCTGGCAACCAACCGCACCGAAACCGTGCGCGACTTCGTGCGGATGGCGTTCGCGGCGGCCGGTTACCAGATCGAATGGACCGGCAAGGGCGAGCAGGAACGCGGCCTCGACGCGGCGACCGGCAATGTGCTCGTGGAAGTGAATCCGAAGTTCTACCGCCCTGCCGAGGTCGACCTGCTGATCGGCTGCGCGGACAAGGCGAAAAGCAAACTCGGCTGGGAACCGAAGACGACGCTCGAACAACTTTGCCAGATGATGGTCGAAGCGGATTTGACGCGGAATCAACACCATGACACGTTCTGAAGCCGGACGCCCGTCGCGCCGTGCATTCGTCACCGGCCTGACGGGCTTCACCGGCCGCTACATGGCCGAACGCCTGCAGGCGGCCGGCTATGAGGTCTGGGGCACGGTCGCGCCCGGTACGGCACGGCCCGACGATCCGGCCTTCGCGCACTGCACGCTGTTGCCCGTCGACCTGCTCGACGCGGATGCGATGCGCGCAGCGGCCGCCGACGCGCGGCCCGATGCGGTCGTGCATCTCGCCGCCCGCGCGCACGTCGCGCAGGACGAGCCGTCGCAGACTTACGCGGTCAACATCGTCGGCACGCGCAACCTGCTGGCCGCGCTCGCGGGCCTCGACCGCCGCCCGTCGGCCGTGCTGCTCGCCAGCAGCGCGAACATCTACGGCAATTCGACGGCCGGCGTGCTCGACGAAACCGTCGCCCCGGCCCCGGCGAACGACTATGCGGTCAGCAAGCTCGCGATGGAATACGCGGCGAAGCTGTGGGCCGACCGGTTGCCGATCGTGATCGCGCGGCCGTTCAACTACACGGGTGTCGGCCAGAGCGATGCGTACCTGCTGCCGAAGCTCGTCGCCCACTACGCGCGCAGCGCACCGCGCATCTCGCTCGGCAATCTCGACGTGAGCCGCGATTTCTCCGACGTGCGCGACGTGACGGCCGCGTACCTGAAGCTGGTCGAGGCCGCGCCGGCGGGCGAGACGTTCAACGTCTGCTCCGAGCGCGCGTATTCGCTGAAGGAAGTACTGGCGATGCTGTCGCGCATCGCCGGTTACGTGATCGACGTGACGATCGATCCGCGTTTCGTGCGGCACAACGAAGTGAAAAGCCTGAGCGGGTCGCGGGACAAGCTGCGGCGCGCGGTGGGCGAGCTGCCCGTCACGCCGCTCGACGAAACGCTGCGATGGATGGTGGAGGCGATGCGCAACGACGCGCATGCGGGCGGGCATCCCGCCGGGTAAGCCGGGCGATTTGCATCGACACCAAAACGAAGGGCCGGTCGCGCAAGCGACCGGCCCTTCGTCCATGTACCACGTCAAATCACGTCAAATCACGTCACGACATGCGTGACGTGCCGCGTTCAGCCTTCCAGCCCGCGTGCGAGATCCTTGCGCAGGTCGCCCGCATCCTCCAGGCCGACCGACAAGCGGATCAACCCTTCGCTGATCCCCGCTGCCGCACGCGCTTCCGGCGTGATGCGGGCGTGCGTGGTCGTCGCCGGATGGGTGATCGTCGTGCGCGTGTCGCCGAGGTTGCCGGTGATCGAGATCAGCTTCGTGTTGTCGATCACGCGCCATGCATTCGCGCGCTGCTGCTCGGGCGTGTCGCCCTTCAGCTCGAACGACAGGATCGACCCGCCCGCCTTCTGCTGACGCTTCGCGAGTTCGTGCTGCGGGTGCGATTCGAGGCCCGGGTGAAACACGCGCGCGACGGCCGGATGCGAATCGAGCCAGCGTGCGATTTCCAGCGCGTTCGCCGATTGCTTCTCGACGCGCAGCGACAGCGTTTCCATCCCCTTCAGCAGGACCCACGCATTGAACGCCGACAGCGTCGGGCCCGCGCTGCGCACGAACGGGAACACCTTGCCCATGATGAATTCCTTCGTGCCGACCAGCGCGCCGCCGAGCACGCGGCCCTGGCCGTCGAGGAATTTCGTCGCCGAGTGCATCACGACGTCCGCGCCGAGCTTCAGCGGCTGCTGCAGCACCGGGCTGCAGAAACAGTTGTCGACGACGAACAGCGCGTTCGACGCCTTCGCGATCTTGCCGATCGCCTCGATGTCGGCGAGTTCGGTCAGCGGGTTCGACGGCGTCTCGAGGAAGAACATCTTCGTTTCCGGACGCACGGCTTCCTTCCACGCGTTCAAGTCGGTCGGGTCGACGAAGGTCGTCGTGATGCCGAACTTGCTGAAGATCTGCGAGAACATCCCGAGCGTCGAGCCGAACAGGCTGCGCGAGCTGACGAGATGGTCGCCGGCCTGCAGCGCGGCCATCACGACCGACATGATCGCGGCCATCCCCGACGCCGTCGCGATGCAGGCCTCGCCGCCCTCGAGCGCCGCGAGACGCTCCTGGAACATGGTGACGGTCGGGTTCGTGAAGCGCGAATAGGTGAAGTAGTCTTCCGAATTCGCGAAGCGCTGGGCCGCATCGGCCGCGCTCTGGAAGCAAAAGCTCGACGTGAGGAACAGCGCTTCCGAGTGCTCGTTGAAGTCGCTGCGCAGCGTGCCCGCGCGCACGGCAAGCGTGTCGAAGTTGAGGGAGTCGTCCATGTTCCGTTTTCCGTATTCGATGGTCGCGCGGGTGGCGCGAACCCAGTCAAAACCAGGGCAAAACAAAAAGCCCGCTATGCGTCGGCATCAGCGGGCTTCGGTGCGGTACGACAGCGATCGACTCGGGCCGGTTGCCACCGGCCTTCGCTTTAGCTGTTTTGGGAAGTCGCCCCGCGTCCGCAAGCTGATATCAAATCGACGCAAGGCCACATCCTATCACGCTTCGTCAAAAGCGTGCGCCGGTGTCACTCGACCGACAACTGCAGGTTCATCTGCGAGCGTTCGGTGTCGCCCGCCGTGTCGCGATCGGCCTGCGATGCCGGCGTGAGGCGCGCGCGCTCGATCGCATCGAGATACTCGGGCGTCACGGCGCCGGTGATGTAGTTGCCGTCGAAGCACGACGCCTCGAAGCGCTCGAGCTTCGGGTTGATGTCGCGCACCGCGCGGCGCAGATCGTCGACGTCCTGATAGATCAGGTGGTCGGCACCGATGATCTTCGCGACTTCTTCGTCGGTGCGGCCATGTGCGACCAGTTCGCCGCGCGTCGGCATGTCGATGCCGTACACGTTCGGGAACTTCACGGGCGGCGCCGCCGACGCGAAGATCACCGACTTCGCGCCCGCATCGCGCGCCATCTGCACGATTTCATGCGAGGTCGTGCCGCGCACGATCGAATCGTCGACGATCAGCACGTTCTTGTCCTTGAACTCGATGCTCATCGCATTGAGCTTCTGGCGCACCGACTTCTTGCGCACGGCCTGGCCCGGCATGATGAAGGTACGGCCGACGTAGCGGTTCTTGAAGAAGCCTTCGCGGTACTCGACGCCGAGCTTCGCGGCAACTTGCATCGCAGCCGGGCGCGACGAATCGGGAATCGGCATCACGACGTCGATCGGCACGTTCGGCAGTTCGCGCTTGATCTTCTCGGCGAGATAGTCGCCCATGCGCAGGCGCACGTTGTAGACCGGCACGCCGTCGAGGCACGAATCCGGACGGGCCAGATACACGTATTCGAACATGCACGGATTCAGCGTCGGGTTCTCCGCGCACTGCTGGCTGTGGAAGTTGCCGGCCTTGTCGATGAAGACCGCTTCGCCCGGCTCCAGGTCACGCACGAATTCGAAACCGATGCCTTCGACCGCCACCGACTCCGATGCAACCATCCATTCGGTGCCGTGCTCGGTTTCGAGCTTGCCGATGCACAGCGGACGGATGCCGAACGGGTCGCGGAATGCGAGCAGGCCGTAGCCGGCGATCAGCGACACGATCGCGTACGAGCCCTGCAGGCGGCGATGCACGCCCGAGACGGCCTTGAATACCGAGGCCGGATCGAGCTCGAGGCCCGTGGTCGACAGTTGCAGCTCGTGTGCGAACACGTTGAGCAGCACTTCGCTGTCGGAATTGGTGTTGATGTGCCGGCGGTCGATCCGGAACATCTCGTCCTTCAGTTGCTGCCAGTTCGTCAGGTTGCCGTTGTGCGCGAGGATGATCCCGAACGGCGCGTTCACGTAGAACGGTTGCGCCTCGGCTTCGCTCGACGCCGAGCCGGCGGTCGGGTAGCGCACCTGGCCGATGCCGTAGGTGCCGGGCAGGCTGCGCATGTTGCGCGTGCGGAACACGTCGCGCACCATGCCGTTCGCCTTGTACATGTGGAAATTGCTGCCGTCCGCCGTCGCGATGCCCGCCGCGTCCTGACCGCGATGCTGCAGCAGCAGCAGGCTGTCATAGATCAGCTGGTTGACCGGGGATTGGGAGATAACGCCTACGATGCCGCACATGGCATGTCCTTCAGAATGACAAAATCGGATACGTCCTGCCCGGCCGCGTCGTCACACGCGTACGTACTGGGCCATGCCGTCGGGCAGGAGCTGCTTCAGCTCGTGCACGCCCTGTTCGGCGAAAGGACGCAATAGCGCATTGCGCCAGAATTCCTGTTTGGGCAGTTCGGTCAGCCCCGCCGCCGCGACCAGCAGTACCACCAGCACGCAGCCGCGGACGAGCCCGAACATCATGCCCAGCGAGCGGTCGACGCCGCCCAGGCCACTCGCCTGCGCGATCCGCGACAGCAGCGCGTTCGCCACGCCGGCGACCAGCACCACGCCGATCACGACCAGCGCGAAGGCGATCACCCACTGCGTCAGCGCACCGCCCGGCCAGTTCGCCGGGATATACGGCACGACCAGTCCGACGTAGCGGCCCGCGATCACGATCGCCGCGATCCAGCCGATCAGCCCGAAAATCTCGGACACAAAGCCGCGCCACGCGCCACGCAGCGCAGACAACGCGATCACTGCCAATACAGCGTAGTCGAAAGCCGTCAGCATCGCGCGTTACTGCGTCAGACCGGCTTCGCGCACCTTCGCGATCGCGGCGGACGCCGCCGCACGATCCGCGAACGGGCCCGCACGCAACAGTGTAGCCGTGCTGCCGTCTGCCTGCTTGCGATGCTCGACATATGCGGGCACACCCGCCGATTTCAATTTGGTGGCCCACGAACGGGCCGTCGCGTCGTCCTTGAACGAACCGAGCTGCACCGCGAAACGCGCACCGGCCGGCGACGACGGCGACGAAGCGTCGCTGCTGTCCGGGCTGGCGGCGTCGGTATGCGCGACGGCCGCGGGCGCGGGTGCAGGCTTCGGCGCGGCCGGCTTCGCCACGGAGGCGGCCGGTTTCGGCGCGGGCTTCGGCGGCGTCACGCTCGCCGTGGTCGTGGTATCGGGTTTCGCGGCCGGCTTGTCGGCATCCTTCGGCGCGGGCGCCGGTGCAGCCGCAACGGCCACATCGGAAGCCGGCGGTTCGTCGTGCGCGACGCCCGCCTGTACGTCGGAGGCGTCATCGTCACGCGGTGCGACCGCCTGGTGCGCGGGCCGGTTCGGAATGTCGATGGCGATGTCGTCCGTGACCGGCTTCGGGTGCGAGTCGAGCACCATCGGCAGCACGATCACGGCGGCGACGACGAGCGCGATCGCGCCGACGAGGCGACGGCGCGCGCGTTGCTTTTCTGGAAGGGTCGGATCGAGGAGCAGTGCGTCCGATTCCGGACGCTCGGTGCGGCGCGAGCGTCGCTCGACGCGTTCAGTGCGCTCCGTGCGCACGTTCCGGGAGGTCCCGGTGCGACCGCCGCGCCGCGGGGGCGCGTCGTCGTCTTTTTTGCCGAACGAGAAAATTCCCATGAATGGCTGAGTCCGAAACTGCCCGTCAGTCAGTGTTGCTGCGATTTACGGTAGGCCAGCACGCCGGCAACCGTATGGAAACTGCCGAAAACCACGATTCTATCATTCTCGGATGCTCTTTTTAGTGCATCGCGAAACGCTTCGGCAGGCGACGTGTAACGCGTGACGCTCGAATCGGGCCCCTCCTCCACGCCAGCCTTGCGCAGCGCGGCTTCGAGCTGTTCCGCGGTGGCCGCGCGCGGCAGCGGCAGGTCGGTCACGCACCAGTGGTCGATCTCGCCCTTCAGGTGCTGCAGCACGCCGTCGATGTCCTTGTCGTGCATCGCGCCGAACACCGCGTACGTGTACGGGAAGAAGCCCATGTTGCCGAGGTTCTGCTCGAGCACGGCCGAGGCATGCGGGTTGTGCGCGACGTCGAGCACGATCGCCGGCTTGCCGGGCAGCACCTGGAAGCGCCCCGGCAGCTCGACGTTCGCGAGGCCGAGCCGGATGTCCTGCGCCGACACCGGCAGCACCGGGCGCAGCGCTTCGAGCGCGGCGAGCGCGGCCGATGCATTGATCAGCTGATTCGCGCCGCGCAGCGCCGGGTATGCAAGCGCCGGATAGCGCTTCTCACGGCCGAGGTAGCTCCACTGCTGGCGCTCCGCGCCTGCCTGCGCCTCGTAGCGGAAATCGCGGCCGACGAGCCACAGGTCGGCGCCGATCGCTTCGGCGTGGTCGATCAGCGTTTGCGGCGCGGCCGGATCGCCGCAGATCGCCGGCTTGCCTGAGCGGAAGATCCCGGCCTTCTCGAACGCGATCTTCTCGCGCGTATCGCCGAGGTATTCGGTGTGGTCGATGTCGATGCTCGTGACGATCGCGCAATCGGTATCGATGATGTTGACCGCATCGAGGCGGCCGCCGAGCCCGACTTCGAGGATCACCGCGTCGAGCCCGCGCGATGCGAACAGGTGCATGATCGCGAGCGTCGTGAATTCGAAGTACGTGAGCGACACCGGCTCGGGCAGCGACGTGCGCGCGGCTTCGACGGCCTCGAAGTGCGGCAGCAGCTCGTCATCGGTGACGTTCTGCCCGTTCACGCGCGCGCGCTCGTTGAATTCGAGCAGGTGCGGCGACGTGTGGCAGCCGACCTTGTAGCCGGCGCGCACGAGGATCGTCTCGAGGAACGCGCAGGTCGAGCCCTTGCCGTTCGTGCCGCCGACGGTGATGACGGGGCACGCGAATTCGAGCTGCAGCGCCGCCTTGACCTGCCCGATGCGGGTCAGGCCCATGTCGATGCCGACCGGGTGCGCGCGTTCGAGATGCGAAAGCCACGCGTCGAGAGTGGGAAAAGTGCTCATCGGTTCAAATCTGGATCGGGACCGCCACTACGCCAAAAAACGAAGCGCGCCGCCTGACGCTGAAGCCAGGCGACGCGCAGTGTTCACAACCTCGCGCCGGTCAGGCCAGCGCGTCGGCCGGTTGCCGCTGCAGCAGCGCGAGCAGCTGTGCGATCTCGTCGCGCAGCTTGCGGCGGTCGACGATCATGTCGATCGCGCCCGTCTTCAGCAGGAATTCGGCGCGCTGGAAGCCTTCCGGCAGCTTCTCGCGAACCGTCTGCTCGATCACGCGCGGGCCGGCGAAGCCGATCAGCGCCTTCGGTTCGGCGATCACGACGTCGCCGAGGAAGGCGAAGCTCGCCGACACGCCACCCATCGTCGGGTCGGTCAGCACCGAGATGAACGGCAGCTTGGCTTCGGCCAGCTTGGTCAGCATCGCGGTGGTTTTCGCCATCTGCATCAGCGACAGCAGGCTTTCCTGCATCCGCGCACCGCCCGAAGCGGTGAAGCAGATGAACGGCACTTGCTGTTCCAGCGCGTTCTGCGCGCCGCGTACAAAGCGCTCGCCGACCACCGAGCCCATCGAGCCGCCCATGAACGAGAACTCGAAGCAGGCCGCGACCACCGGCAGCGTGTGGATCGCACCGCCCATCACGACCATTGCGTCGGTTTCGCCCGTATCGTCCATCGCTTCCTTCAGACGATCGGGGTACTTGCGGCTGTCCTTGAACTTCAGCGTGTCGACCGGCACGATTTCCTGGCCGATCTCGTAACGGCCTTCCGGATCGAGCAGCCCGTCGAGGCGCTCACGCGCACCGATGCGCATGTGGTGATCGCACTTCGGGCACACGTGCAGGTTCGCGTCCACGTCGTTGCGATAGAGAACGGCCTCGCAGGACGGGCACTTGACCCACAGGCCTTCCGGAATGCCCTTGCGGCTTTTCGGATCGGTCTGCTTGATCTTCGGCGGCAACAGTTTGTCGAGCCAGCTCATCGTATGGTTTCCTGTTCCGTGGCGGGGCGAGCCAACCGGCCCGTTCCCGCTTCCTGTGTTGTGTTTATCGCGCCGCCTTGCCTGCGCCGTCCAGGGCGGCGCGCAGCTCGGCGATGAACGTCTTCAGCGCGGCGGCGGCACCCTCCGGCGCAGCGCTTTCGAGCAGCTGCACGAGGCGGCTGCCGATCACGACCGCGTCCGACACCTCGGCCACCGCGCGCGCCGTTTCGGCGTCGCGGATACCGAAGCCGACGCCGACCGGAACCGGCACGCGCGACTTGATGGCCGGGATTTTACCCGCAATGCTCGAAACATCCAGATTTCCTGCGCCGGTCACGCCCTTGAGCGACACGTAATACACGTAGCCGCTCGCGATCTTGCCGACGTCGGCGATGCGTTCATCGGTCGACGTGGGCGCGAGCAGGAAGATCGGATCGATCTGCGCGGCGCGCATTTTCTCGGCGAACACGCCCGCCTCTTCCGGCGGATAGTCGACGACGAGCACGCCGTCGACCCCGGCCGCCTGTGCTTCGGCCGCGAACGCGTCGACGCCCATCCGCTCGATCGGGTTCGCATAGCCCATCAGCACGACGGGGGTTTTGGGGTCGGTTTCGCGAAAGCGCTTCACGTCGGCGAGCACGCTCTTGAGCGTGACGCCACGCGCGAGGGCGCGTTCCGACGAGCGCTGGATCACGGGGCCGTCGGCCATCGGGTCCGAGAACGGCACGCCGAGTTCGATCACGTCCGCGCCGCCCTCGGCGAGCGCGTGCATGAATTCGACGGTTTTCGCGGGATCGGGGTCGCCGGCCGTGATGAACGGGATCAGGCCCTTACGGCCTTGTTCGGCGAGCGCGGCGAAGGTCTGCTGAATACGGGACATGGCAATTTTCCTAGATGCGTTCGGCGATGCGGCGGCGCGATTCACGCGCACGCCGGCACAGCGAGCGCGTTCACACGCTCGTGCGCGATCGCCCAATAGCTTTCGTTGATCTCGTAGCCGACGAAGTCGCGCCCCTGCCGTGCGCAGGCCACCGCGGTCGTGCCGCTGCCCATGAACGGATCGAGCACGCGGCCGCCCGGCGGGCAGCTTGCGAGCACCATCCGCTCGATGATTTCCAGCGGCTTCTGGGTCGGATGATCGACGCGCTCCGCGTGCTGCCGATGCAGGCGCGAGACCGACCAGACGTCCTTCGGGTTGTAGCCAATCTCCAGCCACTTGCTGCCTTCGAACAGCTTGCGCGAGCGGGCCTTCTTCGTGTCGGCGTCGTACGGGATGCGGACCGGATCGAGATCGAAGTAATACGCCCTGGAAACCGCGAAAAAGCCGATGTTGTCGTGCACCGACGTGAAACGGCGCGTCGTGCCGCCCATGCTCGGCACGCGTCGGTCCCAGATGATCTCGTTGACCATCGTGAGCTGCGTCTTCAGGAAACTGAAGATTTCCGGCGCGTACTGCCACGTGCAGAAGATGTACATCGACCCGCTCGGCTTCAGCTTCGGAATCGCGAGCTCGAGCCACTCGCGCGTCCACGCGAGAAAGTCGTCGCCCGAACGCTTGTCCGAGTCGTTGCCGTAGTCCTTGCCGAGCCCGTACGGCGGATCGGCGACGATCAGGTCGATCGACGCGTCCGGCAGGTGCGCGGCATGAGTCAGGAAATCGCGGTTATGCAGTTCGATACCGGACGGCAGCGCGCGCGGCACGGCAGCGGCGGGCTGAACCGCCCCCGCCTCGCTCGCGGCACCGCCGCCCGGTTCTTCGATCAGGTCACGCATCGGTCGGGGTCAGAGCTCGATGCCCGATCGCTCGGCGACCGTGTGCATGTCCTTGTCGCCACGGCCCGACAGGTTGACGAGCAGGATCTTGTCCTTCGGCAACGTCGGCGCGAGCTTCACGCCATACGCGATCGCGTGGCTCGACTCGAGCGCGGGAATGATCCCCTCGATCCGGCAACAGTCGTGGAATGCCTTCAGCGCTTCCTCGTCGGTGATGCCGACGTATTGCGCACGGCCGCTGTCCTTCAGCCACGCGTGCTCGGGGCCGACGCCCGGATAGTCGAGGCCCGCCGACACCGAATGCGTCTCGATGATCTGGCCGTTGTCGTCCTGCAGCAGGTAGGTACGGTTGCCGTGCAGCACGCCCGGGCTACCGGCGATCAGCGACGCCGCGTGATGGCCCGTGTCGAGGCCGTCGCCGGCTGCTTCGACGCCGATCAATTGCACCGAGGTATCGTCGATGTACGGGTAGAAGATGCCCATCGCGTTCGAACCGCCGCCCACGCAGGCGATCACCGCGTCAGGCTGCCGGCCTGCGAGCTCGGGCATCTGCACCTTGCACTCGTCGCCGATCACGCGCTGGAAGTCGCGCACCATCATCGGGTACGGGTGCGGGCCCGCGACCGTGCCGATGATGTAGAACGTGCTCTCGATGTTCGTGACCCAGTCGCGCATCGCTTCGTTCAGCGCGTCCTTCAACGTGCGCGAACCCGATTCGACCGGCACGACCGTCGCGCCGAGCAGCTTCATCCGGTAGACGTTCGCGGCCTGGCGGCGCACGTCTTCCGAACCCATGTAGACGACGCACTCCATCCCGAAGCGCGCGCAGATCGTCGCGGTCGCGACGCCGTGCTGGCCGGCGCCCGTCTCGGCGATCACGCGCTTCTTGCCCATGCGCTTCGCGAGCAGCGCCTGGCCGATCACGTTGTTGATCTTGTGCGCGCCGGTGTGGTTCAGGTCTTCGCGCTTCAGGTAGATCTGTGCGCCGCCGAGCGTCTCGCTCCAGCGCTGCGCGTGATAGATCGGCGACGGGCGGCCGACGAAATGCTTCAGCTCGCGCTCGAATTCGGCGACGAACTCGGGATCGTTCTGGAATTTTTCATATGCCGCGCGCAGTTCGTCCAGCGCGTGAATCAGCGTCTCGGCGACGAACGTGCCGCCATACGGGCCGAAATGGCCGCGATCATCAGGAAGGTTGTACATGGTGTCTCTCTCGATCGGTCGGCGCGCCCCGCTTTCGGAGCCGCACCGGCTTGCATCACCCGGCGTCCGCTTCGCGCACCGCGCGTACGAACGCCGCCATCCGGGCGTGATCCTTCACGCCCTTCGCGCCCTCCACTTCGATGCCACTCGAGACATCGACAGCAAACGGGCGCAACTGGCGAATCGCATCACCGACGTTTTGCGCGCTCAAGCCACCACTCAAAACGGCCCGATGCGCGAGCTCTGCGGGAATAAGAGACCAATCGAAGACCTTGCCGCTACCACCGTAATCCGGCACCAGGGTGTCGAACAGGAGGCCGCGCGCTTTCGAATAATGAAGCCCCGATTCTACCAAATCGGCCGATTGCGTCGAGGGGCCCACGCGCACCGCGCGCAACCACGGCAGGCGTGCCGCGCGGCCAAGTGCGTCGCACTGCTCGGGCGTCTCGTCGCCATGGAACTGCAGCAGCGTGAGCGGCACGTCGCGCACGACGGCCTCGATCTCGGCCTCGGTCGCATTCACGAACAGCCCGACCACCGACACGAACGGCGGCGCGAGGCGCGCCAGCTCTGCCGCCTGCGCGATCGACACCGCGCGCGGGCTCTTCGGATAGAACACGAGGCCGATCGCGTCGGCGCCGAGCGCCGCCGCGTGCAGCACGTCCTCGGGACGCGACAGCCCGCACAGCTTGATGCGGGTGCGCGGCGGCAGGACGGCCGCGGCGGGAATCGAGGAAGACACGGCGTGATCCGTCATGATTGCGGGTCCAGATCGGCCCAGACGCTGCTCCACGGCACACTGCCGAGCTGCGCGGGCGGGACGGCGAATTCCGCCGGGTAGCCGACGTGGGCGAGGTACAGCCCGTCGGCCATGAACGTGGGCGCTGCAAGCTTGCGGTCGCGCCCGGCCAGCACGTCGGCGAGCCAGTCGGCCGGATAGCGGCCGCGACCGACCGCGACGAGGCAGCCCATCAGGTTGCGCACCATGTGGTGCAGGAACGCGTTGGCGCGGAAGCGGAAATGGATGAAATGGCCCACGCGCCGCACGTCGATCTGATACAGGTGTTTGACCGGCGTCTTCGACTGGCATTCCGACGACCGGAATGACGAGAAGTCATGCTCGCCGATCAGGTGCGCGGCGGCGGCGCGCATCGCGTCGTCGTCGAGCGGCGTATGGATCCAGCCCGCGCGCCCCGCCAGCATCGGCGAGCGTACGGGATGCACGTACAGCGTGTAGTAATAGGTGCGCTCGAACGCCGAGAAGCGCGCGTGGAACGTGTCCGGCATCGGCTTCGCCCATTGCACCGCCACGGTCGGCGGCAGGAACGCGTTGGTGCCGCGCACCCACGAGAAAACCTCGCGATCGAGGTCGGTATCGAAGTGCACGACCTGCCCGAGCCCGTGCACACCCGTGTCGGTCCGCCCGGCCACCGTCGTATGCAGCGGCACACGCGCGAACTCGGCCAGTGCGTGCTCGAGCCGATCCTGCACGGTCTTGCCGTGCGGCTGCGCCTGCCAGCCGCAGAACGCCGCGCCGTCGTACTGAATGCCGAGCGCGATCCGCATCACGCCTCGTCCGCCAGTTTCGCGAGCAGCGCGCGCGCATCGTCGCGCGTCGCGGCGTCGTTCGCGTCGACCACTTCCTGCAGCAGCGTCCGCGCACCGGACAGGTCGCCCAGCTCGACGTACTCCGACGCGAGATCGAGCTTGTTGCGCGCGATGCGGGCAAGCTCGTCCGGCGTCAGCGCCGGCAACGCGGCGCCCGGTGCGGCCGGCAGGTCGAGATCGAAATCGAGCTTCAGCGCGCCGAACTGCGCGCCGCCAAGCGGCGGCAGCGACGACGTCGCGAACGGGCTGCCCGCCTGGCTCGCCGGCGTCGCTGCGTCCGGATCCCAATCGAACTCGTCGTCCTGGTCGGCCGGATGTTCCCGGGCTGGATCGATCGCGCCAATCGGGAGGGGCTGGGCGGCTTGACCGTTAGTTGCGATTTTATCGGTGTCGGACTGCCCTGCTTGCGCTGCCGGCTCATCCGCCCCCAGCGACGACTCGTCCGGCGTGCGCGGCGGCAGCGGCATGTCGAGGCTGCTGAGCGCGCTGATCGCGTTCTGCATCAGCGCCGCGTGCTGCGCTTCGGTGGCCGCGGGTGCGGCCGGCGTCTCGACCGGCATCGCTCCCCGTGCCTCCACCGACGTCTCGATTGGCGTCTCTGACGACGTTTCGGCCGGCTTTTCGGCTGCGACCTTTTCGATCGGCTCGGCATCGTGCGAAACCGGAGCCGTCTCGCTCGCAGGCTGCACCGCCGCGTGCGCGGTCGGCAATTCGGGCTGCTCGACATGCGCCGTTGCCACGTCCGGCGCCGGCGATACGTCCGTATCCGGCGTCTCGACCGGCTCCGCCGCTGCGGCAGTCGCCGCAGCAAGGCTCAGGTCGGAAGCGGCATCACGCGCGACCGGCATCTCGGGCCGAATCGGCAAGTCAGGTTCGACAGCAGGCGCGGCTTCGGCTTGCGCAGCGGCAGCCGCAGTCGCGACACCGCCCGCTGCCGTAGCGGTAGCCACTGTGTCTATACCCGCATCGTCGGTGCGTCGGCTCTTCCTGCGCTTGCGCCACGCGAACCCTGCCGCGAGGACGATCACGGCCGCACCAGCCACCGCGGCCGGACGCCAGTCGATCTGCTCGTTGCTGCGTGCAGGCGCCACCACTGGCGCGACCGGTTGCGCGGGCGCCGATACCGATGCCGGCTGCACCGCGCTGGCAGCAACGCCGGACGCCGCTTCGCCTGTCGTCGACGCGGCTGCGGACGCGCCTGCATCGTTCGCGGCCGGACGCGGCGCGACAGGTGCCGGCACCGGAGCCGGCTTGACCTCGTTCGTCGTGGCCGGCTTGCCGATACCGTGCTTCTGCAATTCCATCAGCACGCGGTTCTTCAGCGCCAGCAGTTGCTGCAGGCTCGACGGCCGCGGCTGCGACGCGCCTGTGACCGGTGCCGCGCCAGCCGGTTCGTTCATGCCCGGAACCTGGCTGCCCGACGCAGACGGGATCACGGCACCGCTCGCGGACGACGGCACCGACTGGATCGTGCCGCTCCATACATGCGGACCGCTTGCCCCGGCAACGGGTGCCGCCGGCTGCATGCTTTCGACAGCCGATGCGCCGTGGGCAGCCGAAGCACCGACCGATGCCGACGCGCCGGCGGCCGTCGCGACGCTCGCCCCGCTGACAGGCGCCGCATGCACGGCCGGCGCCACCGGCGCGGATTGCACGGTCGACCCCGGGTGCGGTGCGGACGCACCATGCTGCGCGACTGCCGTGCCGCCCGATGCGGCGGCGGGTGCGGACGCTGCTGCTGCACCGGACGCTGCGGATGCAGCGGATGCACCGGCCGGCACGAGTGCCGCGCCTGTCGCGTCGAGCGCCGGCACGGTCAGCGTCGCGCCGACTTTCAGGCGGCTCGCGTCGTGCTTCATGAACGCCTGCGGATTGGCGTCGAACAGCGCGCGGCCGGCGCGCGCGAGCACCCCGGGATCGCGCGACTGCGTGGCCGCTTTCGCGATGTCGTTCAGCGACTGGCCCGGCTGGACCGTCACGGTAAGCGGCACTGCGCCGTCGGCAGCGGACGCCGGCAGTTCGCCGGTGCCGGCCGCCCAGGCCGATGCGGTTGCGCCGAGCGCCAGGATCGCCAGCGCGCCACGCACGGCGCGCGACAGACGGGACTGACGCGGAAACAAGGAAATTCGGGACATCGTTGGCTCTATCGCCGCGCGCGGGCGCGGCTCGGATTCGCGGTTGAAGGCGTCAATAAAGTTGCCGCAGAAATGCAAAAGCGTCGCGTGGAACGCGACGCTTTCGGCGGCTCTGTGCGTCGTAACCGCGTAGTTTACTTCACGTGATCAGGTTCGGGCCGAATTCATCGCCGACAGGTGCAACCGATCGCGCGCACGCGTCGGCGCGTCCCGCGATCGGGCCGCGTGGATGTCCGGTTGCGCACGCTGCGACCCGCGCCCGCGATCGACCGGAGGCGCGCCTCTCTCGGATGAAAAACCGTCCGGCCGCATCGCTTGCCGAACGCATCCCACATGCCTTTGCTCTCTCAACTGTGCGGTTCGCACACCCCGGGCCCGACACAGAACCACGACCGGAAAATCAGGTACGTTTGCTCAATAATTCGCGCTGCCCGCCGTTAATGGATTAACAAGCGCCAATCAAAATAAATCCATCCGGCCATTACCTTATTCCAATAAATTTCAATTGATCGATAAGAGGCCAATTCCCCTCTCTGATCGACGAATTGAGCATTCCCACCGCAAAGCCCCCGTCCCACAAGGCTTCCCAGCCTCACCTCCGCCTCATTGCTCATACGAAATCAAACATTTCGACAGCAATTCAATTTCATTACACAAAATTACACAGATCGAATAATTGCCGTCGTTAGGATCGTCCTCAAACAAGAATCGGCGCAGTTCGACCATCGCGCTCGCACCCGCCATAAAAACGGGAACGCGGTCGGCCGGGCCGACGCCGTGAGGTGCCAGGGAGGCATCGCGCAGTCGCACGACTGCATTTACTCACCAGCTCGTTACGGGGATCGAACATGGGCTATCAACAGGGTTTGAGCGGGTTGGCCGGCGCGGCGAACCATCTCGACGTGATCGGCAACAACATCGCGAACGCAAACACGGTTGGCTTCAAGCAGGGTCGCGCGAACTTCGCCGACATGTATGCGAATTCGGTCGCGACGTCGACCAACACGCAGATCGGCATCGGCACGCGGCTCACGTCGGTGCAGCAACAATTCGGCCAGGGGACGATCAACACGACGAAGTCGTCGCTCGACATCGCGATCAACGGCAACGGCTTCTTCCAGATGTCGAACAACGGCGTGACGACGTACTCGCGTGACGGCGTATTCCACCGCGACAAGAGCGGCGCCATCGTCGACGCGCAGAACCGCAACCTGATGGGCTACGCGGCAGGCCCGGGCGGCGCGATCAACACTGCGGCGACCGTGCCGCTGCAAGCGCCGACAAGCAACATCGCACCGCAGGCGACGACGAAGATCACCGGCCAGTTTAACCTGAACTCGCAGGACAAGGTGCCGACCAAGACGCCGTTCAACGCGGGCGACAGCACCACGTACAACTACAATTCGTCGATCCAGGTGTACGACACGCTCGGCGGCGCGCAACAGGTGTCGATGTATTTCACGAAGAACGCGGCAGGTACCTGGCAGGCCTACGCGGGCGTGCAGGGCCAGACGCCGACGCATCTCGGCACCGTCACGTTCGACGCATCGGGCCGGATCAGCTCGACGACGTCGGCCGCAACCGGCCAGCCGACGCCGAGCCTCGGCCAGTTCGCGTTCTCGATCCCCAACGCGTCGGGCGGCGCCAATCCGCAAAACCTGACGCTCGACCTGACCGGCACGACGCAGTTCGGCGGGAAAAGCGGCGTGAACAACCTCGCACAGGATGGTTTCGCGAGCGGCACGCTGACGACGTTCTCGATCGGCACCGACGGCAAGCTCACCGGCAATTACTCGAACGGCCAGAGCGCCGTGCTCGGCCTGATCGCGCTCGCGAACTTCAACAACCCGAACGGGCTCGAGAACATCGGCGGCAACCAGTACGTGGAAACCGCCGCGTCGGGCGTGCCGCAGATCTCCGCGCCGGGCAGCACGAACCACGGCACGCTGCAGGGGAGCGCGCTGGAAAACTCGAACGTCAACCTGACGACCGAGCTCGTGAACCTGATCAAGGCGCAGCGCGATTACCAGGCGAACGCGCAGACGATCAAGGCGCAGCAGGCCGTCGACCAGACGCTCCTGAACATGCGCTGACCCGCACATGAAAAACGCGCCGCGCCAGCCTTGATATCGTCAAGGCCGACGCGGCGCGCAATCTTGTGCACCGCGGCCCGCATATCGCGGGCCGGACACGCAACTTACTTGTCGAGCAGGATGCGCAGCATGCGGCGCAGCGGCTCGGCGGCACCCCACAGCAGCTGGTCGCCGACCGTGAACGCCGACAGGTATTCACCGCCCATCGCGAGCTTGCGCAGGCGGCCGACCGGCACCGTCAGCGTGCCCGTGACGTTCGCCGGCGACAGGTCGCGCATCGACGCTTCACGCTCGTTCGGCACGACCTTCACCCAGTCGTTCGCCGATGCGAGGATGCCGTTGATCTCGTCGAGCGGCACGTCCTTGTTCAGCTTGATCGTCAGCGCCTGCGAGTGGCAGCGCATTGCGCCGATCCGCACGCACAGGCCATCGACCGGGATCGAACCCGGCTCGCCCATGGCCGGCTTGCCGAGGATCTTGTTGGTTTCCGCGCCGCCCTTCCACTCTTCCTTCGACATCCCGTTGCCGAGATCCTTGTCGATCCACGGAATCAGCGAACCGGCGAGCGGCACGCCGAAGTTGCTCGTCGGCATCGCATCGCTGTTCATCGCGGCCAGCACGCGGCGGTCGATGTCGAGGATCGCGGAAGCCGGATCGGCGAGCTGCTCCTTCACCGCGCCGTTCAGCGTGCCCATCTGCGCCAGCAGCTCGCGCATGTTCTGCGCGCCCGCGCCGGATGCGGCCTGGTAGGTCATCGCCGTCATCCAGTCGACGAGGTTCTCGCGGAACAGGCCGCCGAGTGCCATCAGCATCAGGCTGACCGTGCAGTTGCCGCCGATGAAGTTCTTCTGGCCCTTGACGAGCGCATCCTTGATCACATCGAGGTTGACCGGATCGAGGATGATGACCGCGTCGTCCTTCATCCGCAGCGACGATGCCGCATCGATCCAGTAGCCGTTCCAGCCGGCCGCGCGCAGCTTCGGGAACACGTCGTTCGTGTAGTCGCCGCCCTGGCACGTGATGATCACGTCGCACTTCTTCAGCTCGTCGACGTTGGTCGCGTCCTTGAGCGTAGTCTCGTTTTTCGCGAACGACGGCGCTTTGCCGCCCGTGTTGCTGGTGCTGAAAAACACCGGTTCGATCAGGTCGAAATCGCCCTCTTCCTGCATGCGCTGCATCAGGACGCTGCCGACCATGCCGCGCCAACCTACGAGACCTACGTTCATGACTAACCCTTTGATGGAGCTTCCCCGCCATTTCCGTCCCCGGTGTGACCGCGCGGGGAAATAGGCGGGCACGACGGACGATCAGCGTTTAATGATCGTTTTCGTGGTAATGGTTTTCGTGATGACGATGGCGCGCGCACCCGCACGGGCTGTGTTGCCGTGGAGTTTCAAGACCGGGGAGATCAGGGAAAGATGCGCCATCGTTCGAGTCTACACAAAGCCGGTGGCCCGCACAACGGCCAACCGCACGCGAACCGGCCGATTTCGCGGCCCGTTCGCACCCTTTCTACATGATTGCGTTACAGCGCCGCGACCACCGCGTCGCCCATCGCCGTCGTGCCGACCTGCTGGCAGCCCGGCGTCGCGATATCGCCCGTGCGGTAGCCCTGTTCGAGCACCGTTTTCACCGCGCGCTCGATGCGATCGGCCTGCTCGGCGCGATTCAGCGAATAGCGCAGCATCATCGCGGCCGACAGGATCGTCGCCAGCGGGTTCGCGATGCCCTTGCCCGCGATGTCCGGCGCCGAACCGTGCGACGGCTCGTACAGGCCCTTGTTGTTCTTGTCGAGCGATGCCGACGGCAGCATGCCGATCGAGCCCGTCAGCATCGACGCTTCATCCGACAGGATGTCGCCGAACATGTTGCCGGTGACGATCACGTCGAACTGCTTCGGCGCCTTCGCGAGCTGCATCGCCGCGTTGTCGACGTACATGTGCGACAGCTCGACGTCCGCGTATTCCTTCGACACGTCGATCATGATGTCGCGCCAGAACTGCGACGTCTCGAGCACGTTCGCCTTGTCGACCGACAGCAGCTTCTTCGCACGCTTGCGGGCCGCCTGGAACGCGACGTGCGCGATGCGGCGCACTTCCGGTTCCGAATAGCGCATCGTGTCGAAGCCTTCGCGCTCGCCGGCGAACAGGCCGTCCGGTGCGGCGCGCACGCCGCGCGGCTGGCCGAAGTAGATGTCGCCGTTCAGTTCGCGCACGATCAGGATGTCGAGGCCCGCGACCAGTTCGGGCTTCAGCGGCGAGGCATCGACGAGCTGCGGATAGCAGATCGCCGGACGGAAGTTCGCGAACAGCTCGAGGTGCTTGCGCAGCCCGAGGATCGCCTGCTCGGGGCGCAGCGCGCGCTCGAGCGAGTCGTACTTCCAGTCGCCCACGGCGCCGAACAGGATCGCATCGGCTTCCTTCGCGAGCTTCAGCGTCGCGTCGGGCAGCGGATGGCCGCTTGCCTCGTAGCCCGCGCCGCCGACCGGCGCCTGTTCGAGTTCGAACTTCTCGTCGAGTGCGTTCAGCACCTTCACGGCTTCATTGACGATTTCCGGACCGATGCCGTCGCCGGGCAGCACTGCAATCTTCATGCGAAATTCCTGACTGGGTAGGTTTTTATGGAGGCAGGCCGGCGAACGCGCCGCCGGCGCGCCCGCCCGAAAGGCGATCTCAGCCGACCAGCTTGGTGTTGAGCCACGGCTGCTTCACGAGGCGCTCGGCTTCGAACTGGCGGATCTTGTCCGCGTGGCGCAGCGTAAGGCCGATGTCGTCGAAGCCGTTCAGCAGGCAGTACTTGCGGAACGCGGCGATCTCGAACGGATACTCGCGGCCGTCGCCCGTGCGCACGACCTGCGCGTCGAGGTCGACCGTGACTTCGAAGCCGTTGAACGCGACCGTCTCGTTGAACAGGTGATCGACCTGCTGCTCGGTCAGCACGATCGGCAGCAGGCCGTTCTTGTAGCAGTTGTTGAAGAAGATGTCCGCGAAGCTCGGCGCGATGATCGCGCGGAAGCCGTACTGCTGCAGCGCCCACGGCGCATGCTCACGCGAGCTGCCGCAGCCGAAGTTCTTGCGCGCGAGCAGCACGGATGCACCCTGGTAGCGCGGCTGGTTCAGCACGAAGTCGGGATTCAGCGGACGCTTCGAGTTGTCCTGGCCCGGCTCGCCGTGATCGAGGTAACGCCACTCGTCGAACGCGTTCGGACCGAAGCCCGTGCGCTTGATCGACTTCAGGAACTGCTTCGGGATGATCGCGTCGGTGTCGACGTTCTCGCGATCGAGCGGCGCCACGACGCCGGTATGCACAATGAATTTTTCCATGATCCGTCTATCCGGTTGGAGGGCCGGCGTTCAGCCGGCGCACATCGACAAATTCTCGGTGGGGGACGTTACTCCGCGGCGCGCTTCAGCGCGCTGCCGGCGGCGTTGACGTCCTGCCCGAAACCCTGGACGGTATTGCAGCCCGCGAGGCCGAAGCCCAGCCCTGCGAGCGCCAGCGCGGCAACCAGCCACGCCACGAATTTCGATGCCGTCATGCGTTACCCCAGCTGGCGAATGTCGACGAAGTGACCTTCGATCGCCGCGGCTGCCGCCATCGCGGGGCTCACGAGGTGCGTGCGACCGCCCGCGCCCTGCCGGCCTTCGAAGTTGCGGTTCGACGTCGACGCGCAGCGCTCGCCCGGATCGAGCCGGTCGGCATTCATCGCGAGGCACATCGAGCAGCCCGGCTCGCGCCATTCGAAGCCGGCGTCCGTGAACACCTTGTCGAGCCCTTCGCGCTCGGCCTGTGCCTTCACGAGGCCCGAGCCCGGCACGACCATCGCGAGCCGCACGTTCGACGCGACGCGCCGGTTCAGCTTCTTCACGACATACGCGGCGGCGCGGATGTCTTCGATCCGCGCGTTCGTGCACGAGCCGATGAAGATCTTGTCGACCTTGATCGATTCGATCGGCGTGTTCGGCTCGAGCGCCATGTAGGCCAGCGCACGCTCCATCGCATCGCGCTTGACCGGATCCTTCTCGCGCTCGGGATCGGGCACGCGGCCGTCGATCGACGTGACCATTTCCGGCGACGTGCCCCACGTGACCTGCGGGACGATTTCGGCTGCGTTCAGCTCGACCACGCGATCGAACTGCGCGCCGTCGTCCGACTTGAACTGGCGCCAGTATTCGACGGCCTGGTCCCATTCCGCGCCGGTCGGCACGAACGGGCGGCCCTTCAGGTAGTCGATCGTCGTATCGTCCACCGCAACCATGCCTGCGCGCGCACCGGCCTCGATCGCCATGTTGCAGACGGTCATGCGGCCTTCCATCGTCAGCGCGCGGATCGTCGAGCCGCCGAATTCGATCGCGTAGCCCGTGCCGCCGGCCGTGCCGATCTTGCCGATGATCGCGAGCACGATGTCCTTCGCGGTACAACCGCGCGGCAACGTGCCCTCGACCTTCACGAGCATGTTCTTGCTCTTCTTCTGCAGCAGGGTTTGCGTGGCGAGCACGTGCTCGACTTCCGACGTGCCGATGCCGTGCGCGAGCGCACCGAATGCGCCGTGCGTCGACGTATGCGAATCGCCGCACACGATCGTCATGCCCGGCAGCGTCGCGCCCTGTTCCGGCCCGATGATGTGGACGATGCCCTGGCGCACATCGTTCATCTTGAACTGCGTGATGCCGAACGCATCGCAGTTCGCGTCGAGCGTGTCGACCTGGAGCTTCGAGACGGGATCGGCAATGCCGTGGCTGCGATCGGTGGTCGGCACGTTGTGGTCCGACACGGCCAGGTTCGCGCTGATGCGCCACACCGGACGCTGCGCCATCTTCAGCCCTTCGAATGCCTGCGGGCTCGTGACTTCATGCAGCAGCTGACGGTCGATGTAGAGCAGGGTCGTGCCGTCTTCCTCGGTGTGGACCACGTGGGTGTTCCACAGTTTGTCGTAGAGAGTCTGTGCCATGGGTATGCGGGGTCGTTGTGACTACAAGCCTTGCGGATGTGATCGATTATGCCACGCAAAATCGGCCCATGGAGTACCACGATAACGGAAAAAGTGAATAAAAACAGTGAGTTGGGTGGTACAGCCGATACCCGGATAAGCATTACCCGGCAACGCGGACACCACGGCGCGGCGGCGATTGCCGCCGCGCCGCGTTGCGCGTGTCAGGGCGACGCGCGCCGGCCGGCCGCTTTCGCCGGCGGCACATACCCGTCGTCGAGCGTCGCGAGGAAAGCCGCGACATCGTCGATATCGCGCGCGCTCCACACCGGTTTCTCGCCGCGCTTGCGCGTGAGCGGCACGTCCGTCGTGTCGACGTTCACGCGCAGAGGCGCAGGCAGGTCGTCGTACTGCACGACGCGGCCGTGCCGGTCGGCCGGATACCACTTCGCGGGGTCGGTATCGCGCTGCACGTAGAAGCGCAGCGCGTCCTTCAGCGTGTGGAAACGGCCGTTGTGGAAGAACACCCGGCGCAGCGACGTGTTGCGCAGCGAAGGCGTCTTGAACAACCCGCAGTTCGCGCGGTCCGCTGCCTGGTCCTTCCGGACGGGACCGCACAGCCCGAGGTCGTAGTAGTCGGGATTTGCGTTCGCGCGCAATTCGCGGTTGCGCGGCACGCCGAGCGCCTCGAACGTGAAGTCGGTCAGCGCGTGGCACGCAACCAAAAACGAAAGGACATGATGATTCCGGAATTGAAGAGGTGGATGAACGGGAAATGCTCCGCGAACGTCCGGCGGCTTCAGCCGTTCGGGTATTCGCGCTTGATCAGGTCGAGCCGCAGCATGCCCAGCTGCACGCCGACGTTGCTCAGCAGGTATAGGTCACGGCGCCGCAATGCGGGCATCTGCGCGGACGCGTCGTAAAGCGACGGCAGCGTCAGGGCCGCCGGCACCGCGGCCTGCATCCCCGCGGCATTCGACACGCGCACGGCAAGCGACGCCTGATCCGTATGGGTGACGATACCGACGTTGCCGAGTGCCGCAGCCGAGCCGGCCTGCTTGACGATCGCGGCAGCGACGCCGTCTGGCGTCGGTATCGGGCTGCCGGCGGCCAGGGCCGGGGTCGCGATCGACGTCACGCCGGCCGTCAGCCCGTATTTCGACGCGAGCACGCTCGCGACTTCCTGCTGCGCGAAGATCCGCACGGCAACCTTCTGGCGCAGCAGGAACACGGCGTCGGCAATCGCCTCGTTCACCGGGCCCGGCACCGGCGCGGCACCGGACGACGCCGCAGTGCGACTGCCGAAGCTGAATGCGGCAATCGTGTTGATCGCCGTGTTCTGGACGGTCGGCGGCATCCACGAGAAAAACGTATCGAACAGGTAACCGGTCTCGTCGGTGGCGGCTGCGCGGTCGTTCAGTTCGTTCGTCAGCTTACCGAGCATCTGGCGTTGCAGTTCGGCGTCTGAAACAGGCGCGTCGCTCGCGAAGGCCGGCGTACTGGCGGCAGCGGTCGCGGCCAGCGCGGAAGCGGAAACGGAAGCGAGAAAATGGCGGCGGGTCTGCATGGTCATCGGATTCGGGAGAAAGAAAGCGCGTCAGCCCTTCGGGAACGCCTGCATCGTCGCGCCGATCGCGCGGCCGAGCATCTGCGCATACATGTCGTGCACGAGGTACAGGCTGCGGTTACGCGTCCACGGCTGGCCCGACTGCGGGTCGTAAAGCGTCGGCAACGACACCTCGGCAACCGCGGCCGCCCTCATGCCCGCCTGTTGCGAGGCCTGGATGCAGCGCTTCGCGTGATCCCGATGACCGACCACCGCGACGCTGCCCATCGCGGCCGCGCCGCCCGCGCGCGACACGGCCTCGGCGGCCACGCCCGCCGTACTGAGGTACACGATCGTGCCGTCGCTCGCGATCACGGGCTCGATCGACGACAGCACGTCGGTGCCCATCCCGTATTTCGACACGAGAAAGCGCGCAATCTCCCACTGCGCGTAGACCTTGACCGGTTTCAGTTGCCGAATACGGTAGACGGCGTCCGCGAGCGCTTCGTTGACGGGCCCCGGATCGGGCAGCGCGGACTGGTTGCCGCCCGTGCTCGACGTATTGCCGCTTGCCGCGTTCGGGCGATTGCCGAAGCTGTACGCGACGATCGCGCCGACCTGGGCCGCCGGCATCGACGGCAAGTCCCAGGTAAAGCCGACGTCGGTCAGCGCCGGCTGGATCGCGCCGACCGTCGCGGCATCGCCGAGCTGCGCATTCAGCTTCGCGGACATTTGCGCGGCCAGCGCCGCGTCGGAAACGGGTGCCGACGTAACGTCGTCGCCACCGCACGCGCTCAGCAGCGGCACAGCCGCGACGGCCGGCGCGGCGGCCAGGAATTTTCTGCGTGAAGCAGCCAGCGGATTCAGTTTCATAAGAAATACGAAATGATGCGAATAACGTCGACGGGATAGCTCGGCATCGCATTCACGGTCACGGGAAATGGCAATCGGGCGGGTCGCGCAGGTGGGCGACGGACGGCCGTGCCGCAGCGCGGATCGAATCGCTGCGTCTCTGTCGATTGACGAGGCCGGATCGTAGTCGGTGTTTATTAAATTGCGGTGAAGCTCACGATAGAATCCGCGCAATCACATCGTCGTTTCACGGATGGACACCGCTGTTTCATGCGTGGCGAGCGCCCGTGTAACTCGTTCCACGGATGGCGATCGCGCGTCCCGCGCGCGCCGTATGACGCCCCGGCATTTCGCGCTACGATGGCACGATCCGTATGGCCCGATCCCCACGATCCAGACCCGGAGCCCCCGCCATGAAGCTCGGCCTGAACGAATCGCTCGCCCGCCTCGACGAAGAAGGCACGCTGTTCACGACACTGTTTCGCCACGGCACGCTCGACGTCGAGCTGTACCGGCCGCGCAGCGAGGACAAGCAGAAGCCGCATACGCGCGACGAGGTCTACGCGATCGCCACGGGCACGTCGCGCTTCGTCGTCGACGGACGCGAATGCGAAGTCGCGGCCGGTGACGTGCTGTTCGTCCCGGCACACGCCGAGCACCGCTTCATCGGCTTCTCCGACGACTTCTCGACGTGGGTGTTCTTCTACGGCCCCGAAGGCGGCGAGCGCGGCGCGTAACGCACGACGCACGCGGCACTTTTCCTGCGATCGCCTAGACTGTCTATTCGCAGCGGGTGGCGCGCGACGCGTGGCCGCCCGGTCGTCACGATGCCGGTGGCAGCCGGCTCAACGAACGGGAAAACAGCATGCGATACGAACTGTATTACTGGCCCGAGATCCAGGGCCGAGGCGAGTATGTGCGGCTCGCGCTCGAAGCGGCCGGAGCCGACTATGTCGACGTCGCGCGCGAATCGGGCCGCGGCATGGGTGTACCGGCAATGATGCGCATGATGGACAGCACGAAGGCGGAATGCGTGCCGTTCGCGCCGCCGTTCCTGAAGGCCGGCGACGTCGTCATCGGGCAGACCGCGAACATCCTGCTGTTTCTCGGCGCGCGGCTGGGGCTCGCGCCCGACGACGAAGCCGGCCGGCTGTGGGTGCACCAGCTTCAGTTGACCGTCGCCGATTTCGTCACCGAGATCCACGACACGCACCATCCGATCGCAAGCGGCCTCTACTACGAGGATCAACAGGCGGAAGCCGCCGAGCGTGCCGCCGATTTCCTCGAAAACCGGCTGCCGAAATTCCTCGGTTACTTCGAGCGTGTGCTCGACCAGAATCCGCACAAGAGCGGCTACCTCGCCGGCAACGCACTCAGCTATGCGGACCTGTCGATGTTCCAGTTGATCGAGGGCCTGCGCTACGCGTTTCCGAAAGCGATGAAGCGTGCGGAGCGGAAGATCGCGGCGCTGGTTGCACTGCACGACCGTGTTGCACTGCATCCGCCTGTCGCGCTCTATCTCGAGTCGGAACGCCGCATCCCGTTCAACGACATGGGCATCTTCCGGCACTATCCGGAGCTCGACAAGTAACGCCGGCACGGCATCCGCACCGCTTCCTTCATGCAGGGCGGCGGATGCCCGCTGCTCACGCGGCGACCGGCGTCTCGTGCAGATGACGCCGCACGCTAGCCGCCCGCATCGGAGCCCGCCGGACAAAACATGCCGGCTCCCGTTACCGCGCTTTCGGTACCAGGCAGTCAGTGCGACTGCCCGTGCTGCGTGGCCGCTGCATCGACGGCCTCGACCGAACGCGTCAGCCACGGCCCGATGTCCATCTCCTCGTAGCGCACGAGCCGGCTCTTGCGCGCACGGCGATACGCCCACCAGATCGCGACGAACAGCGGAATCCACACGTAGATCGACAGCACTTCCATCCAGTCGATACGGGCTGCGAAGAACGCCTGGTAATCCTGCCCGAGCGAGATCACGATGCAGATCGCGATCGCGAACAGCGGCCCGAACGGGAACCATTTCGCGCGGTACGGCAGCTGATCGAGCCGGTAGCCCTGCTTCAGGAACCCCTTGCGGAACCGGTAATGGCAGACCGCGATGCCGAACCACGCGATGAAGCCCGTGATGCCGACCGTGTTCAGCAGCCACAGGTAGATGCTCTGGTTGTTGGTCAGCGACGTGAGGAAGCACAGCCCGCCGACGGCCATGGTCGCGTACAGCGCGTTGCGCGGCACGCCGCCCGGCGATAGCGTCGCGAACATCGCCGGCGCGCGCCCTTCCGCCGCGAGGTTGTACAGCATCCGCGTCGCCGCGTAAGTCCCGGAATTGCCGGCCGACAGCACGGCCGTCAGGATCACGAGATTCATCGCGCCGGCCGCGAGCCGGAAACCCGCATGGCTGAACACCAGCGTGAACGGGCTCACGCCGATGTCGGTCACGTCGCTCTTCAGCAGGTTCGGGTCCGTGTACGGCACCAGCAGCCCGATCACGAAGATCGCGAACACGTAGAACAGCATGATCCGCCAGAAGATCTGCTTCACCGCACGCGGGATCGTCTTGCGCGGGTTTTCCGATTCGCCGGCCGTGATCCCGACCAGCTCGGTGCCGAGAAACGAGAAGCCCGCGATCAGCGCGACGCTCATCATCGCGTGTACCCCGCCGACGAACGGTGCGTCGCCCGTCGTGAAGTTGCGCAAGCCGACCGGATGCCCGTTCCCGATCAGGCCGGCGGCGATCAGCAGCCCGGCCGCGATGAACGCGACCACGGTGACGACCTTGATCAGCGGGAACCAGTATTCCGATTCGCCGAAACCGCGCACCGACAGCGTATTCAGCAGGAAGATCAGCACGAGGAAACCCGCGCCCCACCAGATGCCGGGTAGGGTTGGAAACCAGTAGCGCATCACGATCTGCGCGGCGACCAGCTCGATCGCGATCGTCACGGCCCAGCTGTACCAGTAGGTCCAGCCGAGCGCGACGCCGAAGCCTTCGTCGACGTACTTCTCGCCGTAGATCGCGAACGAGCCCGATACCGGCATCAGCGCGGCCATCTCGCCGAGGCCCGTGACGACGAAGTACACCATCAGCCCGATCGCGATATACGCGGCGATCGCCCCGCCCGGCCCCGCCTGGGCAACCGACGCACCCGACGCGACGAACAACCCCGTGCCGATCGAGCCGCCGATCGCGATCATCGCGATGTGGCGGCCCTGCAGACGGCGCTTCAGCGTCGTTCCGGACGGTGCGGCCGTCTCCGCTTCCGCTTGCAAAGCATCCATAGTGTTCACCCTGGTTCGATTGGAGCCTGACAATTTGCTTCGGAATGCAAATCGTCAGGCCCGGTCATTTGCGTCGAAACCGGCCCTTCCCGGCCGGCCGCATCACACGACGCTGCGCTTGATCGCCTGCAGTTCGGCCGTCGTCACGATCTTCTCGATCCGGAACCGCGGGCTTTCCAGCCACACGTTCGCGATCCGCCGGTACTCGTCGAGATCCTCGCACGCGAGCCGCACGAGAAAATCGAACGTGCCGCTGACGAGCCAGCAATCGAGCACGGCCGGATTCGTCCGCATTTCGTCCTCGAACGGCGCCTGCGAACGCCCGTGGTCGGCCAGCGTGATCTGCGCGATCACGACGATCGGCTTGGTCGCGCGCGGCGCCTTGATCACGGCACGGTACCCTTCGATCACGCCGAGCGCCTCGAGCCGCTCCACGCGCGCCTGGCACGGCCGCGGCGTGAGGTTCACGAGTTCCGACAGCTTCCGGTAGGAAATCCGCCCGTCGGTGCGCAGGATGTCGAGGATCCGGAGATCGATCTTGTCGAGCTGCATCTTCTTGTCGGTCATCCGCGTTCGCTCCGGTCGGGTCGTGGCTGGTGCGCGGAACGTCTCCTGTACCGCGCGGGGGCCACATTATCCGGCCGAAGCGGCCGCGCGCCAATCGGCTAGAACCGCAGCGACAGGCAGGTCAGGCCGCCGTCCATCTTGCGGAACTCGCTCGTATCGATCACGTGCAGCGGCAGCCCGAGCGACGCGATCGCGTCATGCACGCGCGGGTAGCCGGCCGGGGTGATCAGCGTGCCGTTCACGCGCAGCGTGTTGCCCGCGTATTCGTCGGCGTCCGAGATCGCGATCCGGCGATAGTCGGCGAAGGCCGGATGCGCGGCCAGCGCTTCGGTCACGAGCAGCGTGTCGTCGCCGAGCGCGTTGACGACCGACTTGAGATGCAGGCCGGCGCCCACCGGCACCGCGACGACCGAATAGCCGTAGCGCGATACGAGCGATTCGAATGCGGCGATGCCGTCGGCGTCGGTACGGCCCGTCAGGCCGATGTAGAAGCGCTTGCCGACCTGCATCACGTCACCGCCGTCGAGCCGACCGTCCTGCATCGGCAGCAGGTCGCGATGCGCGGCCAGCGCCGCTTCGATATGCACCGTCTCGCCACGCCGCGCGGGCGCACCCGGACGCGTGATCACCGCGAATTCCGGCGTCACGACCGCGGTGTCCTCGACGAAGTGCGAATCGGGGAACGCCTCCAGCGGCGGCAGCTCGGTCAGCTCGACGCCGAGCGTACGCAGCGCTTCGCAGTAAGCGTGGAACTGGGTGAGCGTCTTGTCGTAATCGGGCGCGCCGAGTTCGGCGGTGGTCAGGCCCGCGCCACAGGACGGCGCGGGACGGCGAACGATCGCTTGCGTGAATTGCATCGACTCCTCCATGGTCAGCGCCACACCCGTGCTTCACACGGGGCGGCTGCGTTGTGTCCGGACCATTATCGGAAGCCAAATTGCGCAATTCGCGTCGATTTCGGCGGCGCCGACAGCCGATTGCGTCGAATTGCACGCGGCGCGCAGCGGATTCGGCAGCCCGCCGTTCGCCGCCCGGCGAGCCGCCGCCACGGGCGGCACGCTTGCTACACGCCCGCCCCAAACCCCATCTGCGGACGGCCCAGCGCCGTGAGATCGTCCTCCCCGCCCCGCCCGTCGAATTCGACCTCGAAATGATCGGCCGGGAAATCGGGCGGGCTTTCGCCGCGCAGGAACGCCGCGCGCTGGCGCTGCAGGTACGCGTCGTTCTTCGCGCAACCGGGCGCGGCCGCGATGTACATCACGTTGCTGTCGCCGCTGCCGCGGTGCGCATCCTCGACCGCGTGCACGACGTCGCCGTGCCAGAACACCGCGTCGCCCGGCTCCATGTGCGGGATCGGCACCAGCGCGTCGAGCAGCAGCGCGTGCCATTCGGGCCGGATCGACAACGCGCGGCCCGGGCGCGCGCCGCAGAGGTCGTCGTCGGCCACGTCGTCCTGCAGCGCACGCAGCACGACGTAGGCCATCGCGTTCGCCACCGGGATCAACTGCAGCGTGCCGTCGCCGGGCCCCTGCGGCGTCAGTGCGGTCCAGCCCTGGAACGTGCGGAACATCGAGCACACGGCCGGCGACGGAATCTCCTCGACGTCGGGACGGAACGCCGCATCGAACGGATCGTAATCGCGCCAGCGGCCGGCCAGCACGTGACGGTAGACCTGCCGGAAATTCGCGCCGAGCCAGCGCTCGACCGAACCACCGTCGACATGCGGCGACAGCCCGAGCGACGTCGAGCCGGGCGGGCGGCGGCGAATCCGGTCCGCATAGGCCGGCACCTGGTCGGGATCGAAGTGCGTGCGGCCGCCGTCCGTGTGCCGCCACAGGCGGTTCAGGAACACGCGCGCCTGGGTCAATGCCGGCGACTGGCGCGCAGCCACCTGGGGCTTCGACCAGTAGACGCCGTAGATTTGCGGCTTGCCCGACGCGAGGTTGCCGAAATAGCGGTCCTCGGCACGAGCGTGCAGCCGCTCGGTGAAACGGTTCACGTCCAGGTACGCGCCGATCTCGTCGTTCCAGTCGCGCGCCTGCTGCGCATCGAATACGCCACGGATCACGACCGCGCCATGCGTGCGGATCGCGGCAACCGCGTGCGGATCGACGGCCCCGCCCGCGATGTCCGCGAACGGCACCACCGGAATCACGTCATGACCATGCGCATGCGTACGCCGAATCGCGTCGACCTGCCGCGCGATATCGCCCTCCAGTTCGCGGAACGTGGCCGCATAACCGGGCAAGTCGGCGCGCAGCGCCCTTTTCGCGTCGCGAATCGCGGCAGGCAGGTCGTCAATCGTCAGTTGCATCGTGGTCTCCTCGCTGACAGGTGTCGTGATGTGCTGTCAGCGTACGGCCGGCGCGCGGCCGCGATTACCACTTTCCGGCCAACTATCGATACAATCCAGACAACCGTGCGTCACTCCGGACGATGGCAGACCACGCACAGCTTGTTGCCGTCCGGATCGCGGAAATACGCGCCGTAGTAGTCGCGGTGATAGTCCGGCCGCAGGCCCGGCGCCCCTTCGCAGGTGCCGCCGTGACGCAGCGCGAGCGCGTGACAGCGATCGACGTGCGCGCGGGTCGGCGCAACGAACGCGATCGTGTGGCCATTGCCCGGTTCGGGCGCGCGGCCGTCGAGCGGCTGACCGAAGAAGAACAGCGGCCGCTCGGTGTCGGCCGGCATCCAGCCCGACCAGCCGTCCGGCTCGCGGAATTTCAGGCGCAGCCCAAGTTCCGCGAACAGCGGTGCGTAGAAATCGTAGGCGCGCGCGGTGTCGGTCACCCCCACGCAAACATGTGAAAACATGGCATCGCTCCGTCGTGACGATCGACCACGATCATGCCACGGCGCGATGCCGCTCTCCCCCGGAGACCGCGATGAAACCGCAGTACGAGCACGTGACGTTCGCCCCCGGCTGTTCGATCCGCGTCTATCACCGTCAGCTCGCGCGCATTCCGTTCGAATGGCATCGCCATCCCGAATACGAGCTGACGCTGACGCTCAACAGCCGCGGCCGGCGCTTCATCGGCGATCACGTCGCGCACTACGCGGACGACGACCTGGTGCTCGTGCCGCCCAACCTGCCGCATACCTGGTCGTCGAATGCACGCATCGATCGCGATGCGCCCGAAGTCGCGCTCGTCATCTGGTTCGACGGCGACTGGGCGCGGCGTCTGGCCGACTGTTGCCCCGAATACGCACCGCTGCGCTCGCTATTGCGGCGTGCCGCACCGGGCCTGCGCTTCGACACGGACACGGCCCGCGCGATGCGCGCAAGGTTGCCGCAGTTGCTCGATCCGTCGCCACGTACACGGCTCGCAGCCGCGCTCGACACGCTCGCCGATCTCGCGGAAGCCGGCGGCGAACCGCTCGCCACCGCACACGCGTACGACCGGGTCGACGGCACGACCCCGCCCGCCAACGTCGCCGCCCCGGAAGCCGAACGCCTCGACCGCGTGCTCGATACGATCGACCGGCACTTCCACGAGCCGTTGCGCATCGACGCGCTCGCCGCCACCGCGCACATGTCTGAACGCACTTTGCAGCGCCTGTTCGTCCGGCATCTCGGCGAAAGCGTCGGCCGCTACGTGCAGCGGCTGCGGCTTGCGCACGCGTGCCGTCATCTCGTCGGCACCGACTGGCCGATCGCGACCGTGGCCGCGCGCTGCGGCATTCCGAATGCCGCGAACTTCAATCGCCAGTTCCTCGCCGCACGCGGGATGACGCCCGGCGCATACCGGCAATTCTTCGTGCAGCACGGCCACGCGCCCGATGACGACGCACCCGCACTCGACACGCGCCCGCCGTCGCTTGAGCGCTGCGCCGGCCCGGGCGAAGCTCGGCCGCACAAATGAAAACACCCCGACGGGATGACCCGTCGGGGTGTCGTGGCGTTGCGATCGCCCGACGCGAGCGGCCAGCCGGCCGTTCGCGCCGCGCACGACTTAACGTGCGTTGAGCGGCTTCGCTTCGCGCGGCGTATCGCCGATGAACAGCTGACGCGGACGGCCGATCTTCTGTTCCGGATCGCCGATCATTTCGTTCCACTGTGCGATCCAGCCGACCGTACGTGCCATCGCGAAGATACACGTGAACATCGACGTCGGGATGCCCAGTGCGCGCTGGACGATGCCCGAGTAGAAGTCGACGTTCGGGTACAGCTTGCGCGACACGAAGTATTCGTCTTCCAGCGCGATTTTCTCGAGCTGCATCGCGAGCTTGAACAGCGGGTCGTCGTGCAGGCCCAGTTCGTTCAGCACTTCGTAGCACGTTTCGCGCATCAGCTTCGCACGCGGGTCGTAGTTCTTGTACACGCGGTGACCGAAGCCCATCAGCTTCACGCCCGAATTCTTGTCCTTCACCTGCTTGATGAATTCGGGGATGTTGTCCGGCGAACCGATCTGCTCGAGCATGTTCAGCGCGGCTTCGTTCGCACCGCCGTGCGCCGGGCCCCACAGACAGGCGATACCGGCAGCGATACAGGCGAACGGGTTCGCGCCCGACGAGCCGGCCAGGCGGACGGTCGACGTCGATGCGTTCTGCTCGTGGTCGGCGTGCAGGATCAGGATGCGGTCGAGCGCGCGGACGAGCACGTCGTTGACCTTGTACTCTTCGCACGGGTTCGAGAACATCATGTGCATGAAGTTCGCGCTGTACGACAGCGAGTTCTTCGGATACACGAACGGCTGACCGATGCTGTACTTGTACGCCATCGCGACGAGCGTCGGCAGCTTCGCGATCATGCGGATCGCCGACACGTCACGGTGACGCGGATCGTTGATGTCGAGCGAGTCGTGGTAGAACGCCGACAGCGCGCCGACTGCAGCGACCAGGATCGCCATCGGGTGTGCGTCGCGACGGAAGCCACGGAAGAAGAAGTGCATCTGCTCGTGCACCATCGTGTGCTTCGTGACGGTGTCGACGAATTCCTTCTTCTGCGCTGCGTTCGGCAGTTCGCCCTTCAGCAGCAGGTAGCAGCTTTCGAGGAAGTCCGCGTTTTGCGCGAGGTTGTCGATCGGGTAGCCGCGGTACAGCAGCTCGCCCTTGTCGCCGTCGATGTACGTGATCGCCGAATTACAAGCTGCCGTCGACATGAAGCCCGGGTCGTACGTGAACTTGCCGGTCTGGCCGTACAGCTTGCGGATGTCGATCACGTCCGGGCCCATCGTGCCCTTGTAGATCGGCAGTTCGACGCTCGGCGAGTTGTCGCTGAACGATAGCGTGGCTTTAACATCAGACGGAGTCATGGCACATCCTCAATCGAAATAAAGAAACGGGATTCGATAACGGGCACAACGCGTTACACCTGGGCGTTACACGTTGCGCAGCATCTCCAACAGCCGGTGAATATCCGGGCTGTCTAGGTCGCCTTCTGGTTCCTTGCGCGCGAGGAGCAAGTCCATCAGGTCGTTGTCGCTCAGATCGAGCAGGCGCGACAACGCGCCTACGTCTGCATCGGTGAGGTCATGCTCGTATCTGCTGAAGAAACGCTCGAAAATGATGTCGTTCTCCAGCAGACCCCGCCGCGCACGCCAGCGAAGGCGTGCGCGACGGTGCGGGTCGGATTGATGCGAATCGCTCATCTCGACTTAAACAGCGCGGCGGACCATCAGTTCCTTGATCTTGCCGATCGCCTTCGTCGGGTTCAGGCCCTTCGGGCAAACGTCGACGCAGTTCATGATCGTGTGGCAACGGAACAGACGGTACGGGTCTTCCAGGTTGTCGAGACGCTCGCCGGTGGCCGTGTCGCGGCTGTCCGCGATGAAGCGGTAAGCCTGCAGCAGGCCGGCCGGGCCGACGAACTTGTCCGGGTTCCACCAGAAGCTCGGGCACGACGTCGAGCAGCTCGCGCACAGAATGCACTCGTACACACCGTCGAGCTCGTCGCGCTCTTCCGGCGACTGGAGGCGTTCCTTCTCCGGCGGCGGCGCGTCGTTGATCAGGTACGGCTTGATCGAGTGGTACTGGTTGAAGAAGTGCGTCATGTCGACGATCAGGTCACGCACGACGGGCAGCCCCGGCAGCGGACGCAGCACGATCTTCTGCGGCAGGTCGTTCAGGTTCGTCAGGCACGCGAGACCGTTCTTGCCGTTGATGTTCATCGCGTCCGAACCGCACACGCCTTCACGGCACGAACGGCGGAACGACAGCGTCTCGTCCACGGCCTTCAGCTTGACCAGTGCGTCGAGCAGCATGCGCTCGTGCTCGAGCTCCAGCTCGTACGTCTGCATGCGCGGCGCTGCGTCCTTGTCCGGATCGTAGCGGTAGACTTCAAAAATGCGTTTTGCCATTTCGGATTCCTTTGACTCGGCTTAGAACGTGCGCGGCTTCGGCGGCACGGATTCGACCGTCAGCGGCTTCATTTGAACCGGCTTGTAGTCGAGGCGATCGCCTTCGCTGTACCACAGCGTGTGGCGCAGCCAGTTGTCGTCGTCGCGGTGTTCGTAGTCGCTGTGCGCGTGTGCGCCACGGCTTTCCTTGCGCGCTTCCGCCGACACCATCGTCGCGCGGGCCACTTCGATCAGGTTCTCCAGCTCGAGCGCTTCGACGCGCGCGGTGTTGAACACCTTCGACTTGTCCTTCAGGTGGATGTTTTCCACGCGCGCCTTCAGGCCGGCCATCTGGTCGACGCCTTCCTTCAGCAGTTCCGACGTGCGGAACACGCCTGCGTGCTTCTGCATCGTCGCGCGGATGTCGTTCGCGACGTCCTGCGTGTACTCGCCCGAGCTCGACTTGTCGAGCTTGTTCAGGCGCGCCAGCGAGAACTCGCCTGCATCGGCCGGCAGCGGCTTGTGTTCCTTCTGGTTCTTCACGTGCTCGACGATGTGGTTGCCGGCCGCACGGCCGAACACCACGAGGTCCAGCAGCGAGTTCGTGCCGAGGCGGTTCGCGCCGTGCACGGACACGCACGAGCATTCGCCCACTGCGTAGAAGCCGTTGACCGGATCCTTGTGGCCACGCGACGTGCCGACGACCTGACCGTGGATGTTGGTCGGGATGCCGCCCATCTGGTAGTGGATCGTCGGGACGACCGGGATCGGTTCCTTGATCGCGTCGACGTTCGCGAACTTCAGCGCGATTTCGCGGATCGACGGCAGACGCTTCATGATCGTCTCGGCGCCGATGTGCGACAGGTCGAGCAGCACGTGATCCTTGTTCGGACCCACGCCGCGACCTTCCTTGATTTCCTGGTCCATCGAACGCGACACGAAGTCACGCGGCGCCAGATCCTTCAGCGTCGGCGCGTAGCGCTCCATGAAGCGCTCGCCGTTCGCGTTGCGCAGGATACCGCCTTCGCCGCGCACGCCTTCGGTGATCAGCACGCCCGCGCCGGCCACGCCGGTCGGGTGGAACTGCCAGAACTCCATGTCCTGCAGCGCGATGCCCGAACGCGCCGCCATGCCGAGGCCGTCGCCGGTGTTGATGAACGCGTTGGTCGATGCCGCGAAGATCCGGCCTGCGCCGCCCGTCGCGAACAGCGTCGTCTTGCCTTCCATGATGTAGACGTCGCCCGTCTCCATCTCGAGGGCGGTCACGCCGAGCACGTCGCCGTCCGCGTCGCGGATCAGGTCGAGCGCCATCCATTCGACGAAGAACTGCGTCTTCGCTTCGACGTTCTGCTGGTACAGCGTGTGCAGCAGCGCGTGACCGGTACGGTCGGCGGCCGCGCAAGCGCGCTGGACCGGCTTCTCGCCGTAGTTCGCGGTGTGGCCGCCGAACGGGCGCTGGTAGATCGTGCCGTCCGCGTTGCGGTCGAACGGCATGCCGAAGTGCTCGAGTTCATACACGACGTTCGGCGCTTCACGGCACATGAACTCGATCGCGTCCTGGTCGCCGAGCCAGTCGGAGCCCTTGATCGTGTCGTAGAAGTGGAAGTGCCAGTTGTCTTCGCTCATGTTGCCGAGCGACGCACCGATACCGCCCTGCGCGGCCACCGTGTGCGAACGGGTCGGAAACACCTTCGACAGCACGCCGACCGACAGGCCCGCGCGCGACAGTTGCAGCGCTGCGCGCAAGCCGGAGCCGCCTGCGCCGACGATCACGACGTCAAACTTGCGGCGCGGGAGGGAAGTTTTGATTGCAGCCATTCTTTACACTCTCCAGAGAATCTGCGCGGCGTAGCCCGCACATGCGAGCAGCCAGACGATGGTCAGCGATTGCAGCAGCAGGCGCACACCGACGGGCTTCACGTAGTCCATCCAGATGTCGCGCACGCCGACCCATGCGTGGTAGAAGAGGGAAAGCAGCATCACGAAGGTCGCGAGCTTCATCCATTGCGCGGCGAAGATCGATGCCCAGCCTTCGTACGAGAAATCGTGCGCGCCGAAGAACAGGACGAGCAGAATGACCGTGTAGACCGCCATGATCGTGGCGGTGATGCGCTGCGCAAGCCAGTCGCGCAGGCCGTAATGTGCGCCGACGACGAGGCGCTTCGAGCCGATTCGGTTATTGGCTGCCATTTTCTTAGAATGCTCCGAACAGTTTGAGTGCCATGGCGATCGTCAGCGCGATCGAGACGACAAAGACGACGACTGCCGTCCGCTTGCCGCCTTCCTTCGTGACGGCGTCGTGGTTGACGTCCATCAGCAGGTGGCGAATGCCGGCGCAGAAATGGTGGAAGAAGGCCCACGACAGTGCGAGGACGATCAGCTTGACGATGATGTTGGAGAGGAACTGCTTGAAGACTTCGAAGCTGAGCTCGGAGGTGAGGCTCTGGTCGAAGAGGAACAGCAAGAACGGCAGGAACAGGAACAGCAGCGCGCCGCTGACTCGATGGAGAATCGACAAAGTCGCTGCCAGCGGCATGCGATATTTCATCGTGATATCGGCGAGTCCGATGTTCCGGTATTCCGGCCTCGGCTTTCTTACTGCATCAGTCATGCTAGACCCCTACTATGTTGTCACACTAATCCGCGATTTTAGCGCCTTTTTATATCGCGCTGCAGCGAAAGTCTGCTCTGGATAGTTGCGCGAACAAGAACAAAGGCGGCCCGAAACGTGCTTCGCGAACGTGGGGAACGCGAACGCACTCGGCTTGAGCCGATACACCGTCAACTCAAGTCATTCTGATAGTAGTACCCGGTTGTGACATACCAGCCGCGACGCACTTCCACCGGCCGGTCTCCGTATGTATAGGACACACGCTCGACCGACAGCAACGGGAAACCTGCCGGCACGTGCAGCAGGTCGGCCACCGCCGGCTCCGCCGCTACCGCGCGGATCTTTTCCGTCGCGCGGATCATCCGCGTGCCGAACTCCGTCTCGAACATCGCGTAGAGCGGCCCCTTGTACTCGCTCAGCCGCTCGAACGTGAGCCCGCGGAACATCGCGCCCGGCAGCCAGATCTCGTCCAGCACCGTCACTTCGTTCTCGAACTCCAGCAGGCGGCGCACCTGCACGACGGGATCGGCCGGCTTCAGGTCGAGTTGCCGCGCGATCTCGGCCGGCGCGCGCAGGCGCCGGCATTCGAGCAGGCGGCTCACGTGCGGATGCTCGGCACCGTCGTCGGCCAGCAGCCGCAGGAAGCGGAACTGCGCGCGATCCTCGTTGTGCGTTGCAACAAAAGTGCCCTTGCCCTGCCGCCGGACCACGAGGTTTTCGGCGGCCAACTCGTCGATCGCCTTGCGGACGGTGCCCTGGCTGACCTTGTAGCGGGCCGCGAGCTCCACCTCGCTCGGGATGATCTCGCCCGGCTTCCACTCACCGGTTTCGAGACTTTGCGTGATCAATGACTTAATCTGCTGGTATAACGGGCTGAACGTCGGCGACGGAGCCGCCGCAGGCGAAGGTGCGGGATCGCTCGCGCCCGGCTGCCCTGGGCCGCCTGCGCCGGTCTGATTCGCGGTATTCGCCTGATTCGATGTCATGGCGCGCATTTCATCACAAACCGCACTTTTAAGTCCACTCAATTTCCGCAAAACATCTGTCTTATATAAGACATATGATACCGTTTGACTTTGAGCCGGACGGCTCCTACACTCCGGGTCGAGCAAGGGTTCGCGGGTGCAAAAGCGCGTCCCCGGCTACGTGCCACGGCCGTCTCCAGGTTCACCGCGTCTGCCATCGCGAGTCCTCCGCCCTGCTTCAATGCAACACTCAGCACAACGCGCATAGAATGGCGTTTTCGCGAGTGTCCAACGCTTCACCCGTCCTGGAGATTTTCAATGGCTAAGCCCGCAAAGCGCGTTGCCGTCACCGGCGCCGCAGGTCAAATCGCTTACTCCCTGCTGTTCCGCATCGCGAACGGCGACCTGCTCGGCAAGGACCAGCCGGTCATCCTGCAACTGCTCGACCTCCCGCAAGCCCAAGGCGCCGTCAAAGGCGTCGTGATGGAACTCGACGATTGCGCGTTCCCGCTGCTGTCGGGCGTCGTGATCACCGATGATCCGAAGGTCGCATTCAAGGATGCCGACGTCGCACTGCTGGTCGGCGCACGTCCGCGCTCGAAGGGCATGGAGCGCAAGGACCTGCTGTCGGCAAACGCCGAAATCTTCACGGTTCAGGGCGCTGCACTGAACGAAGTCGCGAGCCGCGACGTGAAGGTGCTGGTCGTCGGCAACCCGGCGAACACGAACGCCTACATCGCGATGAAGTCGGCACCGGATCTGCCGAAGAAGAACTTCACGGCCATGCTGCGCCTCGACCACAACCGCGCGCTGTCGCAGCTCGCGGCGAAGTCGGGCAAGCCGGTCGCATCGATCGAGAAGCTCGCCGTGTGGGGCAACCACTCGCCGACGATGTACCCCGACTTCCGCTTCGCGACCGCCGAAGGCGAATCGCTGCTGAAGCTGATCAACGACGACGTGTGGAACCGCGACACGTTCATCCCGACCGTCGGCAAGCGCGGCGCGGCGATCATCGAAGCGCGCGGCCTGTCGTCGGCAGCGTCGGCAGCAAACGCAGCGATCGACCACGTGCGTGACTGGGTCCTCGGCACGAACGGCAAGTGGGTCACGATGGGCATCCCGTCGGACGGCTCGTACGGCATCCCCGAAGACATCATCTACGGCGTGCCGGTCACCTGCGAAAACGGTGAATACAAGCGCGTCGAAGGCCTGGAAATCGACGCGTTCTCGCGCGAGAAGATGGACGGCACGCTGGCCGAGCTGCTCGAAGAGCGCGATGGCGTCGCCCACCTGCTGAAGAACTAAGCATCAAGCACCTCGCCGGGCGGCCCTCGGGCAGCCCGGTTTCGGCCCGGGCCGGCATGCCGCCGGCCCGGCCGACCGATCCGATCCGCGCACGTTTTGCCGCCCCGCGCTTGCCGCACACAGGCCCAGAACGCGTCCGAATCCGATTTTCTCCACGTTGACCCGCTTCCCTGACGTAGACGAGATGGCCGCGCTCACTCCCGCACAAGTGCTGTACGACGGGGCGTCCCCGCCCGCGATCCTGCCCTGCTGTGATCATTACGCGGGCAGCGAAAAGCTGATGCGCAAGTCGCTCGCGCTGCAGGCCGAGCTGGGCCCCGTGTTCGACATCACGCTCGACTGCGAAGACGGCGCCGCCGTCGGCCAGGAAGCCGCGCACGCGGCGCTCGTCACCGACATCCTCGGCAGCGACGAGAACCGCTTCGGCCGCGTCGGCGTCCGCATCCACGACTTTTCCCACCCGCACTGGCGCGACGACGTACGCATCGTGCTGCGTGCGGCGCGCGCCCCCGCCTACATCACGCTCCCGAAGATCGCGATTGCCGCCGACGCAGCCGAAATGACCGCGTTCATCGAAGGCACGCGCCGCGAGCTCGGCATCGCGCAGCCGATTCCCGTCGACGTGCTGATCGAGACGCACGGCGCGCTCGCGCAGGCGGCCGCCCTCGCCGCGCTGCCGACGGTCGGCACGCTGAGCTTCGGCCTGATGGATTTCGTCTCCGCGCACCATGGCGCGATTCCCGATTCCGCGATGCGCTCGCCCGGCCAGTTCGAGCACCCGCTCGTGCGCCGCGCGAAGCTGGAAATCGCCGCGGCCTGCCACGCGCACGGCAAGACGCCGTCGCACAACGTGACGACCGAGGTGCGCGACATGAGCGTCGTCGCCGCCGATGCACGCCGCGCGCGCGACGAATTCGCGTTCACGCGGATGTGGAGCATCCACCCCGCGCAGATCCGCCCGATCGTCGACGCATTCGCGCCGCGCACCGACGAGGTCGCGCTGGCCGCCGAGATCCTGCTGGCCGCGCAGGCCGCCGACTGGGGCCCGACGCGCCACGGTGATACGCTGCACGATCGCGCGAGTTACCGGTATTACTGGTCGGTGCTGCGCCGCGCGCGGGCCACCGGCCAGCCCGTGCCGGCCGAGGGCGCGCCGCTGTTCGGCCCGGCCGCCGAGGGCAGCGCGGCGTAAGCCGCGCGCCGCCGGCCGATACACGAGTTTCATGCATTCGACGAGGCGCGAACCGGATAGAGGTTTGCGAAACGACAAAAAACGTAACGGAGCCCGAAAACCTGATATACACGCGGCCAAATAGGTGAAAATAGCGGCCGCTGCGCGCTTTCGGGGCGCGTGCAGTTTCAAACCGGCCGGCGGCGCAGACTGCCGGCCCTTGTCAACTGATTATCGAAAGGTTCTGACTCCATGAAGAAACTCCTGATCGCTACCGCCATCGGCGCCTTGTCCGCCACGATGCTGGTGTCGGCTCCGAGCGCGTTTGCCCAGGGTACGACCACGACGACCGCGAAGAAGGCAACGGCCAAGCGCCCGGCGCCGGCCAAGCGCATCATCCCGCGCAGCAAGAAGGCACAGGCACGTGCCGCAGCCAAGGTTGACACGGTGCCGGACGGCGCAGTCAAGTGGTCCTGCAAGGAAGGTCTGTCGTTCGACCTCGCCGGTGACATGAAGCGCGACCAGGTCGTCACGGTTCACTGGGCGAAGAAGAACTACAAGCTGCCGCGTCAGGCCACGACGACGGGCGCCGACACGTTCTACGATCCGGCCGCAGGCTTCAAGCTGGTCGTGATCCCGACCAAGGCGATGCTGTTCTCCGACGCGAACGGCGGCGAACGCCTCGCGGACGAATGCGTGACGCCGGAAATGGCGCAAGGCACGCCGGCACCGACGCAGTCGAACGAGCTGAAGCCGGCAACGAACTAAGCGCGTTCCCATCGGCCCCTCGATGTCCGCCCCGGTCTCCAACGTCCGCCCTGCTCCGGATACGGTACTCGTCGATATCGTCGACTACGTGCTGAATGCCGGCATCGACAGCGCGCTCGCGCTGGAGACGGCGCGTCATTGCCTGATCGACACGCTCGGCTGCGGACTCGAGGCGCTGTCCTACCCTGCCTGCACCAAGCTGCTCGGCCCTGTCGTGCCCGGCACGATCGTGCCGAACGGCGCGAAGGTGCCCGGCACGTCCTTCCAGCTCGATCCCGTCCAGGCCGCCTTCGGCATCGGCGCGATGATCCGCTGGCTGGACTTCAACGACACCTGGCTCGCCGCCGAATGGGGTCATCCGTCCGACAACCTCGGCGGGATCCTGGCGACGGCCGACTGGCTTTCCCGCACGGCCGTCGCGGCCGGCCGGAAGCCGCTCACGATGCGCGACGTGCTGGTCGCGATGATCCAGGCCCACGAGATCCAGGGCTGCCTCGCACTCGAGAATTCGTTCAATGCGGTCGGGCTCGACCACGTGCTGCTCGTGAAGGTCGCGTCGACGGCCGTCGTCGGCCGGCTGCTCGGGCTCACGCGCGACGAGCTGATCAACGCGGTGTCCAACGCGTTCGTCGACGGCCACGCGCTGCGCACCTACCGCCACGCGCCGAACACGGGCTCGCGCAAGTCATGGGCGGCCGGCGACGCAACCTCCCGCGCGGTGCGCCTCGCGCTGATCGCGAAAACGGGTGAAATGGGCTACCCGTCGGCGCTCACCGCCAAGACCTGGGGCTTCTACGACGTGCTGTTCGACGGCAAACCGTTCCGCTTCCAGCGCCCGTACGGCACGTACGTGATGGAAAACGTGCTGTTCAAGATCGCGTTCCCCGCCGAATTCCACGCGCAGACGGCCGCCGAGGCCGCGCTACAGCTGCACGCGCAGCTCGCTGCCGCGGGCCGCACGACCGACGACATCAGCCGGATCACGATCCGCACGCACGCGGCCGCGATCCGCATCATCGACAAGCAGGGCCCGCTCGCCAATCCGGCCGACCGCGACCACTGCATCCAGTACATGGTCGCCGTGCCGCTGCTGTACGGCCGGCTGACCGCGGCCGACTACGAAGATTCGGCCGCCGCCGATCCCCGCATCGACGCGCTGCGCGCGAAGACCGTGTGCGTCGAGGATCCGCAGTTCACGAAGGATTACCACGACCCGGACAAGCGCTCGATCGCGAATGCACTGACGATCGAGTTCACGGACGGGTCGAAGCTTGCCGAGGTGGCGGTCGAATACCCGCTCGGCCACCGGCGGCGCCGGGCCGAAGGCGTCCCGCTCCTGGTCGAGAAGTTCCGGACCAACCTTGCCCGCCGCTTCCCGGCAAAGCAGCAACAAGCGATTCTCGACGTGTCGCTGGACCAGGCAAAGCTCGAAGCGATGCCGGTCGATGAGTACGTCGATCTGTACGTGATATAGCCGTCATTTACAGGACACGTAGTTTCCTAGCCTTAAACCCAGGAAAATCACCATGGCCCACAATCTCCACAAGACCCTCAAGGAATTCGACAGCGGTTCCGGCAAAGGCAAGTTCTACTCGCTGCCGCAGCTGGGCAAGGAACTGAAGACGAAGATCGAACGCCTGCCGGTGTCGATCCGTATCGTGCTCGAGTCCGTGCTGCGCAACTACGACGGCAAGAAAATCACCGAAGAGCACATCGCGCAGCTCGCGAACTGGAAGCCGACCGAGAAGCGCGTCGACGAGATTCCGTTCGTGGTGTCGCGCGTCGTGCTGCAGGACTTCACGGGCGTGCCGCTGCTCGCCGACATCGCGGCCATGCGCGGCGTCGCGGAGCGTACCGGCAAGAACCCGAAGAAGATCGAGCCGCTGGTCCCGGTCGATCTCGTCGTCGATCACTCGGTGCAGATCGACTACTTCCGCCAGAAGGACGCGCTCGACCTGAACATGAAACTGGAATTCCAGCGCAACAACGAGCGCTACCAGTTCATGAAGTGGGGCATGCAGGCATTCGACACGTTCAAGGTCGTGCCGCCGGGCGTCGGCATCGTCCACCAGGTGAACCTCGAATACCTCGCGCGCGGCGTCCACAAGAAGACGGACGGCGGCGACACCGTGTACTACCCGGACACCCTCGTCGGCACCGACAGCCACACGACGATGATCAACGGCATCGGCGTGGTCGGCTGGGGCGTGGGCGGCATCGAGGCCGAAGCCGGCATGCTCGGCCAGCCGGTGTACTTCCTGACGCCGGACGTCGTCGGCGTCGAGCTGAAGGGCAAGCTGATCGAAGGCGTGACGGCCACCGACCTGGTGCTGACCATCACCGAAATGCTGCGCAAGGAGAAGGTCGTCGGCAAGTTCGTCGAATTCTTCGGCGAAGGCACGAAGTCGCTGTCGCTGCCGGACCGCGCGACGATCGGCAACATGGCGCCGGAATACGGCGCGACGATGGGCTTCTTCCCGGTCGACGAAAAGACGATCGAGTACTTCGAAGGCACGGGCCGCACGAAGGCGGAAATCGCCGCGTTCGAAAACTACTTCAAGGCGCAGAAGCTGTTCGGCATCCCGAAGGCCGGCGACATCGACTACACGAAGGTCGTGACGCTGGATCTGGCAACGGTCGCGCCGTCGCTGGCCGGCCCGAAGCGCCCGCAGGACCGCATCGAGATCGGCAACGTCAAGTCGACGTTCACCGACCTGTTCTCGAAGCCGGTCGCGGAAAACGGCTTCGCGAAGAAGGCCGAAGATCTGGCCACGCAATACACGACGAGCAACGGCGTCGACGTGAAGAACGGCGACGTGCTGATCGCCGCGATCACGTCGTGCACGAACACGTCGAACCCGAGCGTGCTGCTGGCCGCCGGCCTGCTCGCGAAGAAGGCGGTCGAGGCCGGCCTCACGGTCGATCCGAAGATCAAGACCTCGCTCGCGCCGGGATCGCGCATCGTCACCGAGTACCTGACGAAGACGGGCCTGCTGCCCTACCTGTCGAAGCTCGGCTTCGAAGTCGCGGCCTACGGCTGCACGACCTGTATCGGCAACGCGGGCGACCTGACGCCGGAGTTGAACGAAGCGATCACGAAGAACGACATCGTCGCGGCAGCCGTGCTGTCGGGCAACCGTAACTTCGAAGCGCGCATCCACCCGAACATCCGCGCGAACTTCCTCGCGTCGCCGCCGCTGGTCGTCGCCTACGCGATCGCCGGCAACATCACGCGCGACCTGATGACGGAACCGGTCGGCAAGGGCAAGGGCGGCCGCGACATCTACCTCGGCGACATCTGGCCGACGAGCGAAGAAATCCACGCGCTGCTCAAGTTCGCGCTCGACCCGAAGAAGTTCGAGGACAACTACTCGAAGCTGACCAAGAAGGGCGACCTCTGGAGCAAGATCGAGGGCGAATCGGGCCAGGTCTACGACTGGCCGAAGTCGACGTACATCGCCGAGCCGCCGTTCTTCGGCAACGACTTCTCGATGGAACCGGCTGCGTCGATCCCGACGGTCAAGGGCGCGCGCGCACTCGGCATCTTCGGTGACTCGGTCACGACCGACCACATCAGCCCGGCAGGCTCGATCAAGGAAGACTCGCCGGCAGGCAAGTGGCTGAAGGAAAACGGCGTGCAGAAGGCCGACTTCAACAGCTACGGCTCGCGCCGCGGCAACCACGACGTGATGATGCGCGGCACGTTCGCGAACGTCCGGATCAAGAACCTGATGATCCCGGCGAAGGCAGACGGCACGCGCGTCGAAGGCGGCCTGACGATCCACCAGCCGAGCGGCGAACAGCAATCGATCTACGATGCAGCAATGCAGTACGTTGCCGCCGGCACGCCGACCGTCGTGTTCGCGGGCGAAGAGTACGGCACGGGCTCGTCGCGCGACTGGGCCGCGAAGGGCACGCAACTGCTCGGCGTGAAGGCCGTGATCGCACGCAGCTTCGAGCGCATCCACCGCTCGAACCTGGTCGGCATGGGCGTGCTGCCGCTGCAGTTCAAGGGCGCGGACAGCGTCCAGTCGCTCGGCATCACCGGTGAAGAGACGTACGACATCGAAGGCCTCGGCGACGACTTCAAGCCGCAGCAGGACGTCACGCTCGTGATCCATCGCAAGAACGGTGAAACGCAGCGCGTGCCGGTGCTGCTGCGCATCGATACGCCGATCGAAGTCGACTACTACAAGCACGGCGGGATCCTGCCGTTCGTGCTGCGCTCGCTGCTCGCAGCGTAAGCGCCCTGCACCTTGCAGGTGCCGCAGCCGCCTCGCGGGCGGTTGCGGCCGATTTGGATGCCCGACCTCGTGTCGGGCTTTTTTTGCCTGCGCGCTACGCTGCGTGACCGGTCGTGCAGCGCGTCATGCCGCCTTGTCGGCCCGCGCCTTCGTGCCTGTGCCCGCTCGCCGGGTGTTCTTCTTCAGATGCGTGCGGTTGTAGTCGATCGCCGCGCGCACCAGATTCTTCAGTGCCCGCTTGTCGAGCTTGTCGCCTTCGAAGAAATCGATCGCGCGCCGCGCATTGCCGTCGAGGCCGTCGTTAAAGAGCTTGTCGGGATCGGGCAGCTGCGCGCCGTGCATGAAGGTCAGCTTCACCTTGCCCTTGTGCGCATTCGCCACCGCGATCATCCCGTCGCACGACCATACGGGGCTGCCCATCCATTTCCATTCCTCGACGATGCCCGCCTGCGCGTCGAGGATCGTCTGGCGCAGGTCGGCGAAGGTCTTGCCGCGCCAGTCGGCGATGCCGGCGATCAGCGCGTCGATACGCTCCGACGGCGTGAGATCCGTTGTGCTCATGCGCGCGCCTCCGTGCCTTCGTCGGGGCGCGCCAGCACCTGTTCGAGCGAGTCGAAGAACCGGACCCAGCCGTGCTGCGCACCGCGGTACGCCTGCTCCTGGTCGGTACGGAAGCCGACCTGCTCCATCCGCAGGTGCGTGCCGTGCGGCGTCGGCGTGAGCGTCCACGTGACGACGCTTTCGAGGCCGTACGCGGCCCACGTATAGGACAACGCATGCGGCGGCTCGATCGTCAGGACCGTGCAGTCGACCGAGCCCCAGTCGGCGCGGAAGCTGAAGGCGCGGCCCGCGACGGGCTCGAAGTCGCTCTTCATCAGCCACGCCTCGATCAGGTGCGGTTGCGTGAGGGCGCGCCAGATCTTCTCCGGCGGATGAGGCAGCTCCCGGTCGACGACGACGGAGCGCGTTTCGGTGGTGGCCTGGTTCATTACTGGTCCATCCTTTTCAGAAGATCTTCGAGGGCATCGAACCGGGTCTGCCAGAAGCCCGCCATCTGGCTCGTCCAGTCGATCAACGGGGCCAGCGCTTGAGGCTGCGCGCTGTAGTGCGTCTGCCGGCCTTCGTGACGGTCGCTCACGAGCCCGGCCTGCTTCAGGACGCCCAGATGCTTCGAGACGGCCGGCTGCGAGACGCCCGCATGGGCCGTCAATGCGGCAACCGTCAGCTCGCCGTCCGCGCACAGCCGCTCGAAGAGCGCGCGGCGCGTGGGATCGGCAAGTGTCCTGAAAAGCATGTCGTGTGCGTTCTGCATGTCCAAATCCATAACCCGATGGTTATGGATTGAAGCATATCCGCTGATCGACGCACGTCAAGGCGGAATTTCGCGAACGACGCCGCGCGATCTTGCGCGGGCCCGCTGTCCGCCGCGCCGGGGTGTGGACGTCCCCGGATTCGAACCTTTCCTCTAATCCGCAATCGCCGCATGCGATCCGAAAGTCGCCTGCAAGACTGCCGGAAGCACCGTTCCACAGTTCGGGAAACGTTTGCGATCGACCGGCCCCTTTCTTGTGCACGCGCGAATCCGTTCCTGCCGTGTCGCTTCGTTTGACCACATAGTGCGACGCGGCACGCGGCAACGACCGGTCGCGCGCGATGCGTTCACGCGGCGATCCGCTCCGCGATCGCGCACGTTCCGGCGTCGCGACGAGCGACTCGTGCGTGCGAGCGTCGCGCATTGCCGCGCCGTCGTATCGCGAACCGGTTCCGCTCGCCGTTGCCGCCATCGCTTGCGCGCATGACACAGCGCATGCGTGCACCCGCGCTGATGTCAGAACTGACAGCTATGGAAAATGGCAGCTACCTGAACGGCAGCGACGCCCTACGCTCGTCACCGCTCGCGACCCCACAAGGGTCGAGGGCTCCAGCAACGTCGTCTCTCCTAAAAAGGACTCCCGATGAAAAGGAACGCCTGGTTTGCCCTGCCCCTGCCGTCGCCCCGCCGCCTTGCGTGCGTGGCACCGCTCGTGTTCGCCGCCGCTGCGGCGCATGCGGCGACGGACTGGGTCGACACCCATACGAAGGCCTTTCTGACCGGCACGCAGTTGATGGCGCGCAGCGCGGCGCCGTCGCTCGAACTCGCGGCCGGCGAAACGACCGACGTCGTCGTCAGCCTGAAACTGCGCAATGCCGCGCAGCTCAAGCAACTGTCGCGCGACGTGAACCGGCCGGGCAGCGCGCATTACCGCCAGTACCTTACGCATGAACAGTTCCTCGCCAACTACGCGCCGACCGAAGCGCAGGTGAAGTCGGTCGTCGACTATCTGCACAAGAGTGGCTTCGTGAACGTCGAGGTCGCACCGAACCGGCTGCTGGTATCCGCACGCGGCACGGCCGGGACCGTGAAGACCGCATTCAACACGTCGCTCGTGCACTTCGACTACGCGGGTCACTCGGGCTTCGCGAACACGTCGACTGCGCAGGTGCCGCGCGCGCTCGGCGACGTCGTCGGCTCGGTGCTCGGGCTGCAGAGCGTCGCACACGCGCGGCCGCTGCTGCACATCGGCAACGTGTCGAAGCCGCAGGCGCTCGCGGCCGGCACGGCGACCGGCCACTATCCGAAGGAATTCCCGGGCCTCTACAACGCGACCGGCGTGCCGACTGCGGCCGGCGTGACCGTCGGCATCATCACGATCGGCGGCGTGTCGCAGACGCTGCAGGACCTGAAGCAGTTCACGTCGAGCAACGGTTACGGCACGGTCTCCACGCAGACCGTCAAGACGAACGGTACGGGCGGCAGCTACACCGACGACCAGGACGGCCAGGGCGAGTGGGATCTCGACAGCCAGTCGATCGTCGGCTCGGCCGGCGGCCAGGTCGGCAAGCTCGTGTTCTACATGGCGGACCTGAACGCCACCGGCAACACGGGCCTCACGCAGGCGTTCAACCGCGCGGTGTCGGACAACACCGCGAAGGTGATCAACGTATCGCTCGGCTGGTGCGAGACAGACGCGAGCGCGGACGGCACGCTCGACGCCGAGGAACAGATCTTCACGACCGCCGCGGCGCAAGGCCAGACGTTCTCCGTTTCGTCGGGCGACGAAGGCGTGTACGAGTGCAACAACCGCGGCTATCCGGACGGCTCGAACTACACGGTGTCGTGGCCGGCATCGTCGCCGCACGTGCTCGCGATCGGCGGCACGACGCTCTACACGACGTCGTCGGGCGCCTTCTCGAACGAGACGGTGTGGAACGAAGGGCTCGACGCCAACGGCAAGCTGTGGGCAACGGGCGGCGGCGTCAGCACGATCCTGCCCGCGCCGTCGTGGCAGTCGGGCAGCAACCGCCAGTTGCCGGACGTCTCGTTCGACGCCGCGCAAAGCACGGGTGCTTACATCTACAACTACGGCCAGTTGCAGCAGATCGGCGGCACAAGCCTCGCCGCACCGATCTTCACCGGCCTCTGGGCGCGCCTGCTCGCAGCGAACGGCACGGGCCTAGGCTTCCCGGCCGGCAAGTTCTACGCCGACATTCCGTCGAACCCGTCGCTCGTGCGCTACGACGTGGTGTCGGGGAACAACGGCTATCAGGGGTATGGCTACAACGCAGGCACCGGCTGGGATTACACGACCGGCTTCGGCAGCCTGAACATCGCGAACCTCAACCAGCTGATCAAGTCGGGCGGGTTCTAAGCGAAGCGTGAAGGCCGGCGCGTGGCGGTGGTGGCCGCGCGCCGGCTCGAAAATTTCCCGCGATCGTCGTTCGGTAATCGGCCTGCGCCGCAACCGCGCGCCACCCTACTCCGTCGCCCGCTCGCTTACGCGCTCCGGCGCGGCCGCCACACCGGCCCGATGCGACGGCGCAAAGAGCCGCAATCCGCTCGCGACGCTCGCGGCCCCGGCGAAGCCCGCGCCGAGCATCAGCGCGAGCGTCGGCCCATGGCGTCCCGCGATCCCGAACGACAGCGCGACGAGCGCCGCGCCCGTCGCCTGCCCGATCAGCCGCGCGGTCGCGATGATCCCGCTCGCGCCGCCGCTGCGCTCGGGCGGCGCACTCGACATCAGCGCTTTCAGGTTCGGCGACTGGAAGAAGCCGAAGCCCGCGCCGCACAGCATCATCCGCCAGCCGATGTCGATGACGCTGGGCGCCGCCGGCAACACGGCGAGCGACACCATGCCCGCGCTCAGCAAGGCCAGACCGATCGCGCCGAGCAGGCCCGGCGGATAGCGATCCGACAAGCGCCCCGCGATCGGCGCGGCGAGCGCGACGATGACCGACCACGGCGTCATCAGGAACCCCGTCTCGACCGCGTTGCGATGCAGGACGGTTTCGAAATAGAACGGCAGCGACACGAACGCGAGCCCCTGCGCAGCGAACGCGCACACCGCGGTCAGCGCGGACAGCGTGAACACCGGCCGGCGAAACAGGTCGACCGGCAGCATCGGCGCCGGGTGCCCGGCCTGGCGGCGGATCAGCAGCCAGCCGAAGGTGAGCGCGACCGCCGCCGCCGCGAACACGATGGAAAGCGGCCCGCGCTGCGCGAATTCGCCGAGCGCGAAGATCAGCGATGCGAACGTGATCACGTTGAACAACGCGGCGACCGGATCGAACGCATGCTTGCCGCGCGCCGTCTGCGGCAGCGACGGAATCGCCACGGCAAGGGCGAACACGCCGAGCGGCACGTTCACCGCGAACAGCCACGGCCATGCGGCGACCGACAGGATCAGCGACGCGATGGTCGGCCCCACCGCGAACGACACGCCGACCACGAGCGCGTTGAAGCCGACGCCGCGCCCGAGCCGGTGCGCGGGAAACAGGCCGCGGATCAGCGCGACATTCACGCTCATGATCGCGCTCGCGCCGAAGCCCTGCACGATCCGCGCGGCCGTCAGCATCGGCAACGTCGACGCGAGCGAGCAGCCGAGCGACGCAACCGTGAACACCGCGAGCCCGGCGATATACACGCGCTTGTGGCCGACGATGTCGCCGAGCGACGCGAACGGCAGCAGCGTCGCGACCATCGCGAGCTGGTAGGCGTTGATGATCCATACGGACGCGGCCGGCGATGCATGCAGGTCGGCGGCGATCGCGGGCAGCGCGGTGTTCGCGATCGCGGTGTCGAGCGTCGCGAGCGCGACGGCCAGCAGCACGGCGGACATCGCACGCCAGTTGACGGCCGGCTCATGCGCGCCGGCGGGGGAAGCGAATTCGGACAAGATGAGGCTCGGCTGACGAGCGACGCGTTGCGCCGCGTCGCGGATTGGACTCGCGGCGGCGTTCCGGACGCACCGCACGGAACGCGCGCCGCCGCGCCCCGTATTGTTGCAGAGCCCCATCGAACGTGCAGGCGGCCGCCTCGTCAGTCAGCGAAATGAAAGCAAATGCGTTGCCGTGCAGGATGCGCGGCAACGCAGGCGCGGCAGGCAGGCTCGCCGCGTCAGGTCACCGCGCGCCGCGCATTGCGACCGCGCAGCCATTCGAGCGCCAGCAGCAGGCTCGTCGAGAAGATGATCAGGATCGTTGCGAGCGCAGCGATCGTCGGGCTGATGTTCTCGCGGATGCCCGTGAACATCTGGCGCGGCAGCGTCGTCTGGTCCGCGCCCGCGAGGAACAGCGTGACGACGACTTCGTCGAACGACGTCGCGAACGCGAACAGCGCGCCGGACATCACACCCGGTGCGATCACCGGCAGCGTCACGCGGAAGAACGTCGACACCGGATTCGCGCCGAGCGACAGGCTCGCGCGCACGAGGTTCTGGTTGAAGCCCTGCAGGGTTGCCGCAACCGTCGTCACGACGAACGGCACGCCGAGCGCCGCGTGCGCGGCGATCAGCCCCGTGTAGGTGTTCGCGAGCCCGAGCGGCGCGAAGAACAGGTACATGCCGACACCGACCACGACGACCGGCACGATCATCGGCGACAGCAGCACGGCCATCAGCAGCGCCTTGCCGCGGAAGTCGGCCTTCGTGAGACCGATCGCGGCAAGCGTGCCGAGCACCGTCGCGACGACGGTCGCCGACGGCGCGACGATGAAGCTGTTCTTCGCGGCCATCCGCCACTCGTCCGATGCGATCAGGTTCTCGTACCAGCGCGTCGAGAAGCCCGGGATCGGATAGACGAGGAACGTGCTCGACGAAAACGACAGCGGCACGATCGCGAGCACCGGCAGGATCAGGTACAGCAGCGTCAGCACGACGAGCACGCGCAATGCGACGTACCACGCGCGCTCGACGAACGACATGTGCGGCGCGAACAGCGGCCTGGCGAGTTTCATGGTCCGAATCCCCTTCCCGTTTCGTGGTGCGCGGCGCTCAACCGAGGCTCACGTTGGTGCGCGTGAAGCGCCCGTACACCGCGTACAGCACGAGCGTTGCTGCAAGCAGCAGCCCGCCGAGCGCGCACGCCATGCCCCAGTTGATCGTCACGTTCGTGAAGTACGCGACGTAATAACTGACCATCTGGTCGTTCGGTCCGCCGAGCAGCGCGGGCGTGATGTAGTAGCCGATCGCGAGAATGAACACGAGCAATGCGCCCGCGCCGACGCCCGGGTAGGTCTGCGGCACGTACACGCGCCAGAACGCGGCGAACGGATGGCTGCCGAGCGAGACGGCCGCGCGCTGGTAGGTCGGCGGGATCGACTTCATCACGCTGTAGAGCGGCAGGATCATGAACGGCAGCAGGATGTGCGTCATCGAGATGTACACGCCGATGCGGTTGAACAACAGCGTCAGCGGATGCGAGATCAGCCCGCTGCCGATCAGCGCCGTATTGATGAGCCCTTCGCTCTGCAGCAGCACGATCCACGCGGCGACGCGCACGAGCACCGACGTCCAGAACGGAATCAGCACGAGGATCATCACGAGGTTGGCACGACGCTCCGACAGCGTCGAGATCCAGTATGCGAGCGGATAGCCGAGCAGCAGCGCGAACAGCGTGACGGCGACGCCGATCACGAACGTGCGGCCGAAGATCGCGAGATAGATCGACTGGTCGGGGTCGGCCTGCACGATGTGGCCGAAGCCGTCCTGCTTGTGGTCGAGTGCGGCGAGCAGGTAGAACGGCGAATACGCACTGCCGTTCTTCGCGATCGCCTGCCAGTATGCGGCATCGCCCCAGCGCGAATCGAGTTCGACCAGCTTGTCGCGCGTCTGCGCGGGTGTCAGTGCCGCGTCGTTGTCGCCCTTCAGCGGCATCGCACGCGCCGTCTTCGCGACGAGCGAGCGATAGCCTGGAATCTCGGTGTTCAGCCGTCGCGCGAGCGCACCCATCGCCTCGCTGTCGGCCACCTTCGTCATGTCGGCCGCGAGTGCGACATACGCGGCGTCGGCCGGCGGCGCCTTGCGGTCCCAGCCCGACAGCGCCCTGACCGTGTTCGGCAGCGCTGCGGCGATCTCGGGGTTCTGCACCGCGCGCGTGAGCAGCGTGCCGATCGGCACGACGAAAATCAGCAACAGGAAAATCGCGAGCGGCGCGACCAGCAGCAGTGCCATCGTGCGCTTGCGGGCCTCGGCGGCCTTCAGCTCGCGCTTGAGCGCGGCGTTCGACGGCGAGGAAGGCGCGATCGTCATCGTATTCAACGGTTCTCTCCGGCCGGGCACGATCCGGCGGAAGGCCGCGCGACACGATCGACGCGTCGCGCGGCCGGTTGCATCACGACACCCGTGAGGATGCCTGACCGGTTACTTCGTTGCCCACGCGGCGAAGCGCTGTTCGAGCTCGTCGCTGTGGTCGGTCCAGAAGCCGATGTCCTCCAGTACCGCGTTCTTGCCGTTGGCCGGCGAGTTCGGCAGGTTCGCGAGCGTCTTCGCGTCGAGCGACTTGATCGCCGCGACGTTCGCCGGGCCGTACGCGATGTGCTGCGCATATGCCTGCTGCGGCTTCGGCGTCAGCGTGTACGCGATGTACTGCTCCGCCAGCGCCTTGTTCGGCGAACCCTTCGGAATCGCCCAGTAGTCGAGGTCGTAGATGCTGCCGTTCCACACGACCTTCAGGTTCTTGCCTTCCTTCTGCGCGGCGTCGATGCGGCCGTTGTACGCGGTCGACATCACGACGTCGCCGGCGACGAGGAACTGCGGCGGCTGCGCACCCGCTTCCCACCACTGGATGTACGGCTTCAGTTCGTCGAGCTTCTTGAACGCGCGATCCTGGCCGGCCTTCGTGCCGAGCACCTTGTAGACGTCCTTCGTCGCGACGCCGTCGGCCATCAGCGCGAATTCGAGGTTATAGCGCGCGCCCTTGCGCATCCCGCGCTTGCCAGGGAATTTCTTCACGTTCCAGAAATCGGCCCAGCCGGTCGGCGCCGATTTCAGCTTGTCCGCGTTGTACGACAGCGCCGTCGACCACACGAAGAAGCCGACGCCGCACACCTGCGGCGATTCCGGAATCAGGTCGGATTTCTTCGCGATCTTCGACCAGTCGAGCTTCTCGTACAGCCCTTCGTCGCAGCCGCGGTTCAGGTCGCCCGATTCGACTTCGACCACGTCCCAGTTGACGTGCTTCGCCTCGACCATCGCCTTCACTTTCGCCTGCTCGCCGTTGTATTCGACGGCCGTGACCTTGTTGCCGGTCGCCTTCTCGAACGGCTGGTTGAACGCGGCCTTCTGTGCGTCGCCGTTCGCGCCGCCGAAGTTGACGACCGTGAGTTCGGCAGCCGATGCCGATGCGCCGACGACGGCGAGCGCCAATGCCAGCGCGGTGCGCCGTGCGGTAATGCGTGCTCGGTTCATGGTGGTTCCTCTCCTCTCGTGGTGGAAGTGGGCAGTTGTTGTTGACGACGTGCTACGGAAAATCGGGGAAACCGTGCTCAAGCGAACACGCGCAGGTGTTCGGGCGAGAACGCGAGCGCGACCGGTGCGCCGGGCGAGAACGCATCGAGCGCACCGGTGCCGAGCGGCACCTTCACGAAGCATTCGTCCTGACCGGGCAGCGCGCAGCGCATGCGCACGTGGTCGCCGAAATAGATGAGGCTGCGCGCCTCGCCGCTCAGCTGGTTGGCGGCCGAGCCGTTCGCGTGCCCGTTCGCGCCGTGCGCGGCGAGGCTCATGCGTTCGGGGCGGATGCACGCGACGGCCGGCGCCCCCTCGGCCGCATCACCGATGCGGCGGCCGACGAGCTTCGTGCCGTCGTCGAGCCGGAATTCGCAGAATTCGCCGTCGACGCGCGCGATGGTGCCGCGCAGCCGGTTGCTGTCACCGATGAAGTTCGCGACGAATTCGTTGCATGGCGATTCGTACAGGCGGTCCACGGTGTCGAGCTGCTGCACGATGCCCTTGTCGAACACGGCGACGCGATCGGACATCGTCAGCGCCTCGCCCTGGTCGTGCGTCACGTACACGAAGGTCACGCCGAGTTTTTCGTGCAGCGCCTTCAGTTCGTACTGCATGTGTTCGCGCAGCTGCTTGTCGAGCGCGCCGAGCGGCTCGTCCATCAGCACCAGCTTCGGCTCGAACACGAGCGCCCGCGCCAGCGCGATGCGCTGCTGCTGGCCGCCCGACAACTGCGCGGGATAGCGTTTCGCGAAGCGCTCCATCTGCACCATCTTCAGCGCGTGCGCGACGCGTTCCGCGCGCTCGGCCGCCGGCAGCTTGCGCACGGTCAGCGGATACGCGACGTTCTGCTCGACCGTCAGGTGCGGAAACAGCGCGTAGTTCTGGAACACCATGCCGATGTTGCGCTTGTGCGGCGGCACGTTGTTCAGCAGCTCGCCGTCGAGGCGGATCTCGCCGCCGGTCGGGAATTCGAAGCCGGCCAGCATCATCAGGCAGGTGGTCTTGCCCGAGCCCGACGGGCCGAGCAGCGTCAGGAATTCCCCGCGGTGGATATCGAGGTCGAGCGATTTGACGACCAGCGTTTCGCCGTCGTAGGTCTTCCGCACGCCGCGAAAGCTGACGATCACATCATCGGACTTCATCGTGGCTGTCCCCTTGCTTCGCGACAATTGATTTTGAGATGCGAGCCACTATACGGCGCCCACGGTTCTACAATAGGGAACCATTTCAATATTACTAGTAGGACCACTTTGGATACCGTGATCCTCGCCGACTGGCTCTCTGCCCGCCTCGACCGCGGTTCGCCCGAGCCGATGTACCGGCAGCTGCTGCAGCAGATGCAGCAGGCCATCCTGACCGGGGAATTGGGGCCAGGAACAAAGCTGCCGAGTTCGCGCACGCTCGCGGCCGACCTGTCGATCGCGCGCAATACCGTGCTGCACGTGTACGACCAGCTGACGGCCGAAGGCTACGTGCTGACGACCACCGGCAGCGGCACCTATGTGGCCGACACGCGGCCGGACGCCGCCGCGATCCACGTGCCGGGCGCCGCGCCGCCGCCGTCGAGCGCCGGTGAACCGCCGCTGCCGGACGCGCAGGGCGGCCTGTCGATGCGCGGCCGGCAACTGATCGAGCACGCGGGCGTATCGCGGCGCCAGTGGGGCGCGTTCATGCCGGGCGTGCCGGACGTGTCGGAATTCCCGAGCCGGACGTGGAGCCGGCTGCAGGCGCGGCTGTGGAAGGAAGCGAATCCCGAGCTGCTGACCTATGCGCCGGGCGGCGGCTACCGGCCATTGCGGCGGGCGCTCGCCGATTACCTGCGCGTCGCGCGCTCGGTCAAATGCTCGCCGGACCAGCTGATCATCACGACGGGCATCCACCAGTCGATCGATCTCGCGGTGCGGCTGCTGTCCGACATCGGCGATCGCGCATGGGTCGAGGAGCCGTGCTACTGGGGCGTGCGCAGCGTATTGCAGGCGGCCGGTCTCACGCTGACGCCGGTGCCGGTCGACCACGAAGGGCTCGACCCGCATGCCAGCGACATGCAGCATCCGCCGCGGCTCGTGCTCGTCACGCCGTCGCATCAGTACCCGCTCGGGATGGTGATGAGCCTCGCGCGACGCCGGATGCTGCTCGAATACGCGCGCCAGCACCGCTGCTGGATCATCGAGGACGACTACGACAGCGAGTTCCGCTACGGCAGCCGCCCGCTCGCATCGCTGCAGGGGCTCGACGACGGCGGCCGCGTGATCTACGTCGGCAGCCTCGGCAAGATGCTGTTCCCGGGGCTGCGGATGGGCTACATGGTCGTGCCCGAGCATCTGGTCGACACGTTCCGCACCGGGCTGTCGGAGCTGTATCGCGAGGGCCAGCTGATGCAGCAGGCCGTGCTCGCCGAATTCATCATGGACGGCCACCTGACTTCGCACGTCAGACGAATGCGCACGCTGTACGGCGAGCGCCGGCAACTGATGATCGATGCGATCCGCGCGCGCTTCGGCGACGCGCTGCCCGTGATGGGCGACGAGGCAGGCCTGCATCTCGTGCTCGGCCTGCCCGACGCGTGCGACGATCGCGCGGTCACGCAGAGCGCGTTCGATGCGGGCGTGATCGTGCGCCCGCTCACCAGCTACTACAGCAGCCTCGACACCGCGCGGCGCGGCCTGCTGCTCGGCTATGCGTGCGTCGCGCACGAAGGCATCGGCCCCGCGTTCGACACGCTCGCGAATACCATCGAGCGCCACCTGCCGCGGAACCTCACGCGCGCGGCATAGCGGCGGTCGTGCGCCGCGCCGCCCGCGCCGCCCCCATTACCGGGCGCTGCCCGCCCCGCGATCGAGCGAAGCCGCGCGCACGGCTTCGCCGGGCTTCGTGAACACGCGCTGCCGCAGCGCGGCGATCTGCGCGTCGCGATCCTGCGGCGTCAGGCCCGCCGACTCGATCTGCGCACGCTGCGCCGCATAGTCCGCGTAGCGGCTTTGCCACGATGCGTCGTCCTGCTGCAACTGCACGACGCGCGCGGCGGCTTCGGGGCCGAGCGTCTGCGTCAGTTGCGCGCGCATCGCATCGGGCGTCGCCCCGCTCTTCTGCAATTGCGCGATCTGGTCGATCGCCGCCCGCTGCCGGTCGATGCGTTGTTGCGCAGCGCGTTCGTCGGCCGGCATCTGCTGTTCGAGCGCAGCGAGCCGCTCTGCCTTCTGCGCGTCCGTCAGCGTCGGATCCTGCGTGATCTTCAGCCGCGCGAGGTCGTAGCGCTGCCGCCACTGCTCCGCCCCGAAAAACGGCTGGCTCCAGTCGCCGAGCGTGCGATATGCAATCGACGCCCGCTGGTCGAGCGCGAGCTGCAGTGCGCCGAGGTCGGACTTGTCGACCGCGCCGGCATCGCGCAGCTTCGCGAGTGCGTCGAGATAGGCGCGATAGCGGTGCCATACGTCGAGCGCCTCGGCCTGCGCAACGGTGCCGTCGAGTTGCGCGGCAATCTCGCGCACGACCAACGCATCGAGCGCGGGCGCGCTCAGGTCGCTCTGCGCGGCCAGGCAGTAGTCGAAGAAATCCCGCACTGCGCGCGACTTCGCGAGATGGCCGCCGGCATCGAGCGGCAACCGCGGTGCGCTGGAGCCGGCGAGCGACGGCGGCAGGCCCGCGCTTGCCGGCACGGCGGCCTGCGGCGGTGCGGCAGCCAATCCGCCTGCCACCGGCGCATCCGGCGCTTCGCCGCCAGCCCCCGTCCCGCGATGCCAGCCCGCACCGCTCCACATCGCCACGCCGGCAATCGCCGCCAGCCCCGCGACGCCATAAATCATGGCGCGCCGCGCCAGCGGCGCGCGTCCTTCACGTACCGTCATCGATTACACGCCCGCCAGCTTCAGCCGGTTCGCATGCGTGCGGATCACCGCCACCGGATCTTCCGCATACGCGCCGCGCACGCCGAGCAGCTGGTTGATCTCGTCGAGATGGTTCCACTTGTAGCTCGTGCTCAGCACCTTGCCGTACAGCGCACTGCACTTCGACACGACCCCGTCGTTCTGCCCGGCGCCGCGGTTGATCATCACCGTGCCCGTGCCGAGCAGCGCGAGCGTCGACGCGTCGAGTGCGTTCGCCGGATCGACGACCGGAATGGTGCTCGTGTCCGTGGCGCCCGTCACGCCCAACACGGAGAGCGTCGGCTGGATCGCCGTGCCGCCCCACGAATACAGCAGGTGCGTGTTGCCGCCGACGGTTTCCGTCGGCGCACCGGTCTGGCAACTGCCCGGCGCACCCAGGCCTGCACTCGGGTAGTTCTGGTTGTACGTGACGGCCCGTGCGGTGGTCAGCGTCTGCAGTGCGGCGAGCGCGTCCTGGTTCGTGTTGTGGGTGCTGCTCGTCAGGATCCCGAACACATTGACGAACGCGGCGATCACCGATGACGAAAGCCCGGTCGGATCGTACGCGAGCACGCCCTGCACGAAGTCGGCGAACTCGGAGCCGCGATGCGGCGTGCCGATCGTCGTCACCGACGCAACGAGATCGGGCGCGACGGCCGCAACATAGCGCGACGTGAGGCCGCCCTGGCTGTGGCCGACGAGATTGACCTTGGTCGCGCCCGTCGCCGCGAGCACCGTCTTCACGTAAGCGAGCAACTGTTCGCCGCGCCCGTTCGGGCCGTCATCGCTCTGGTAACCCGACAGGTTCGCGACGTAGACGGTCGCACCGTTCTGTTGCAGGTCTTCCTGGATCCCGTACCAATAATCGAGCACGCCGGCGTACTTGTCGGTACCCGTCAGCCCGTGCACGAGGATGATCGGATAACGCGTCGCCGCGTAGCCATCGGCGGGTGCGGTCGCCGCCATCGCCGCGTGCGTCGTCGCGAGCGTCATTGCCACAGTCGTCCCCGCGAACGGCGCGATGCTCATCGCGCATGCCACTGCCCCTGCCACCACCCTGGAACGCATCGTATTGGCCATGCATGTTCTCCTGATTATTGTGCTGCCGGTGCGAATGAAGCCGGATCGACACGCACTATGCGTCGCCCACATCGCGACCACCATGTGTGTCGAATGCGGGAGTGAATCACGAGTCGCGAACGTTTGCGCCCTGACTAGACACGGTTCTCTAATCGGTTGACGCGCCCCGCCCGTTCGGGCGGGGCCGCGTTCGTCCGTGCGCATGCTGCAATGCACACGCGCGATGCGTTACAGCTTCGCACTCACGCGCACCCACGCGGTCCGGCCCGGCTCCATCACCGGCGAGTTCGCCGGGTAGCCGAAGCCCGCATTGCCGGCGAGGTTCAGGTGCTCGGTGTAGGCCTTGTTCAGCACGTTGTCGACGCCGACCGAGATCTGCACGGTCTTGCTGACGTTGTATTGCGTATGCAGCGAGAGCACACCGAATCCGGCACTCGGGCCGAAGTCCTTGCCGACCACGTTGCCCTCGTTCAGTGCATAGCGATGCTGCGGCGCAACGATGCGCCACAGCCCCCCTGCCGACCACGCGCCACGCGTGTATTCGAGCCCGAAGCGCGCCTCGAGCGGCGGCATCTGCGGCAACGGATCGCCGGTTGCCACGTTGCGCCCCCACGCATACGCGAGCGACGTCTCGACGCGCAGCGGTGAAACCGGTTTCCACGACACGCCCGCTTCGCCACCCATGATCTGCGCGTTGACGTTGGTTGCCTGCGTGGTCGGGCCCATCATGCCGGCCGCGTAGTTGAACAGGATGAAGTCCTGAACATAACCCGCATACGCCGACACCCATGCATCGAGCCGGTCGCTCTTGTATTGCGCGCCGATGTCGAGCTGCGTGGTCTTCTCCGGCTGCACCGCCGAGAACGCGTTGATCGAACCGGCCGGCCCGCGCTTCGCGGAAAACAGCTCCCAGTAGTCGGGATAGCGCTCCGTATGGCCGACGCCCGCGTACCACGTGACGGGCAGCGACGCGAGATCGCGCTCGTAGCGGACGAAACCGCTCGGCAGCACGCGCGTGCGATCGTCGTCGAAGGTCGGGTTCGGCTTGCTCTTCATCATGCCGCTCGTCGTCGCGCGCTTGTCGCGTGCGCTCGCATAGTCGACGCGCGCGCCGCCGATCACGCGCGACACGTCGCTCGCGTACCACGTCAGCTCGCCGAACACGCCTGCGTTCCACATCGTCGCCTGCGCATCCCACGGCTTGTCGCCGTAGTTCTGCCGCCCCATCGCCGAGCGCGAGTCGAGCCGGTTCGATTGCGCATCGACGCCCGTCACGAGCTTGAAATCGTCGGCAAGACGGAACGTCGCCGCCGCGCGCGCGCCGAACGTGCGACGCCGCACTTCCGACGCCATCCGCATCGGCATGCTGCTGGTCGGGTCCGGTTGCCGCAACGTGGTGTTGTCCATCACGTGATCGGCTTCGTTGTAGTACACACGTGCCTCGATCCGGTCGAGCACGTCGCCGAGATGCTTCTTGTCGAACGACAGGCCGAACGTCTCGCGGCGGAAATGCGCGCCGTCCATCCCGCGCCCCGCGTAGCGCGCATAGCCGTCGCCGGTGCCGGCGGTCAGCTCGACGCGCGTGTGGTCGTCCGGCGTCCAGCCGAGCGCCGCATCGGCATTCCACTTGTCCCACTGCGACGGCACGGTGTTGCCGTTGCCGTCCTTGTAGTCCTGCGAATGCGCGTGGTTCGCGGTCACGCGGCCATAGACGTCCGGCGTGCCGGCCGTCACGTCGATGTTCTGGTCGTTGCGGCCGAACGACCCGCCGACCAGGCTGCCCTCGAAGCGCATGCCGGGCTTGTCGAAGCGCGGCGTCACGCGCTCGAACATCACGGTGCCGGCCGACGCGCCGGGACCGTACAGCACGGTCTGCGGCCCCTTCACGACGGTGACCTTGTCATAGCTTTCCGGTGCGATATACGACGTCGGCGCATCCATCCGGCCCGGACATGCGCCGAGCGTCGACATCCCGTTCGCCAGGATGTTCAGCCGCGAGCCGAACATCCCGCGCAGCACGAGGTCGCCGTTGGTGCCGCCGCTGCGGATCGACGTGAAGCCGGGGATCGTTTTCAGGTAATCCGCGCCGTCGCTGGCGGGCAGCGGCTGGCGCGGGGTCTTCGGATCCGTGACGACGACGAGCGGCGTCGACAGCGGCGATGCGACGACTTCGATGGCCGGCAGCGGTGCGGCCGTATCGTCGGTCGGCGCGCCGGATGCGCGCGCCGTTTCGGCGGCCGCGGCGCTCGCGGCCAATGCGCCGACAGCGAGCGCGGGAACGGTGAGTTTCAGCACGCGCGGCATACGCCGCGCACAGGCATTGCGTGACGCCCGCGGCGCACGCAACTGGAAAATGGTCATGATCGAAAGCCCGAGTGACGCCCTCCACGCGGCCTCGACGGGCCGCACGGATATCGGCGATGAATGGAACGGAAACAGCGCGTCAGGCGCGCTCGGGCGGGGCGCGCGGGTACGCGCGCGGATAGCGGTCGGCGCGCGCCGCGACGGCAGGCGGCGCGACGGCGGAGACGGTAACGACGGGAACGGAAGCGAGTGCCGTGGCGGCAGGCCCGCCGATCGCGGGGCTGTGCGCGAAGAAACCGCAGTAGCCGCACGCATCGAGATGCAGCGCATGATCGTGCACGCGGCCCGCATCGGGCGACGGGTGCGCGCCATGCTCCGTACTGCAGACGATCGCGTCGGGCGTGGCCGCCTGCGCGACGCGCCACTGCGACACCAGCGGCGCCGCGATCGCGAACCAGATCGCGAGCACGCCAAGCCAGGCGGTCAGGTGACGATGTCGGTGCAGCATGCTCGGCAACGAGTAAGCGGAATGTAAAAACAGCCGAGATGTTACAGAATGTTCAACGCGATGGCCAGCGCCGATGGCGGTAAACGAAGCGGGGGCGCATGGTTGTCAACACAACCATGCGCCCCCGTCTGCTGCATGCTTCCGGAACGTGCCGCTCAGGGCGCCATGCGCCGCAGCACGTCGTCGCGCCGGATGAAATGATGGTAAAGCGCGGCCAGCGCGTGCAGGCCGATCACGAAGTAGAACGCGTTGCCGATCAGCTCGTGCGCTTCCTTGATCGTCGGCCGCAGCGCCTTGTCGGGGCCGAACAGCGTGAACGATATGCCGAGCCAGTCGAGCGACACCGGCTTGCCGCCCAGGTTGATCATCATGATGCCGAGCAGCGGCTGCGCAATGATGAACACGTAGAGCGCGACATGCGCAAGCTTCGAGAGCCAGCGCAACAGCGCCGCTTGCGGAATGGCCTGCGGCACACGGCTGACGGCTCGCCACAGCACGCGCAGCACCGACAGCACGAGCACGAGCGTGCCCGCGGTGAGATGCACGTTCATCCAGAACACCCGGCTGTCGCTGCCTTTCGGCCCGCGGATCTCGATGGCCAGGTAGGCCAGCGCCACCAGCAGGAAGACGGCCCAGTGGAAGAAGATCGCGGGCGAGCTGTAGCGCGTCTGTTTCGCGAGGATGTTTCTCATGCTTCGTCTCGTGTTGTATGCGGGGATGGGCGCATGCAGCCACCGGCCGGCGCCCGGCAAAACTGCCCCGATTGTAGCCGCACGGGCATCCGGTTTTGCACGACGCGCGCAAATATCCGACGAATCGTCCACGCACGCCGCGCAGCGCACCATATGGAAAGTCCGCATCGCGCGCCCGGACGGCTGTGGCACGATGAAGCTTTGGTGCGACGGCGCGCGGGCATCATGAGCAAGGCGTTCTTCGTTGCGGCCTATCGGCTGACCGCCGCGTTGCTCGCGGTATCCACCACGCTGCACAGCATCGCCGACTACTGGCACCTGCCGGGCTTTCATCTCGGCAACTACCTCAGCTACTTCACGCAACTGAGCAGCCTCTACGCAGCCGCGATGCTCGCCGTCGGGCTCCGGCGCATCACACGCCCCGGCTCGGCCCGCTACGAATCGATGCGCGGCGCCGCGGTGCTGTACATGCTGATCACCGCGATCGTCTACGAACTCCTGCTCGCGCGGCTCGATGCGCTGCACCACGTCACGCCGGCGTTCAACAACTGGGTGCTGCACCGGATCGTGCCGATCGTCGTGCTGTGCGACTGGCTGTACGTGGAGCCGCGCCTGCCGATCCCGTGGCGCAGCGCGTTCGCGTGGCTCTGCTTCCCGATCGTCTATCTCGGCTATACGTTCGTGCGCGGCTCATTCGAGAACTGGTATCCCTACCCGTTTGTCGATCCGCGGCCGCACGGCTACCTGCCGGTCGCGATCCAGTGTTCGCTGATCGCGCTCGGCGCGGCGGCGCTCGCAATGGGTATTCGCTGGCTCGGCAATCACGCGAGACAGGCCGGCGCGGTGACGCTCAGGAAAGGATGAAGGCGGGAGCGTGTGCGCCGCCCGGCGCACACGGGATGAAGCGGACGATCAGCCGCCGTTGCGCGGCAGGAAGTTCATCGGATCGACGACCTTGCCGTTCTGGCGGACTTCGAACTCGAACGTCGAACGGCCGCTCGCGTCCGTGCCCATTTCAGCGACCGGCTGGCCCTGGCGCACCGCGTCGCCTTCGTTGACGAGCAGCTTGCCGTTGTGTCCGTAGGCCGTGATGAGCCCGTTCTCATGCTTCAGGATCACGAGCGGCCCGTAGGCCTTGACGCCGGACCCGGCGTACACCACGCGCCCTGCCGCCGCGGCCCGCACCGAATGGTCGGGCCCGGACGCAGCGATCACGAGGCCGCGCGTCTTGCCGGCCGAGAACGGCGTCGCCACGACACCGGTGGCCGGCCAGGCGAGCGAGCCCGGCTGCGCGGCCGCCGCGGGCGGCTGCCCGAGCGACGTCGCGGCAGGCGGCGGCGCGACGCGCAGCACCTGACCGGGATACACGGCATCGGTCGGCGCCATGTGGTTCCAGCTGGCCACGTCCTGGACACGCTGCCCGTAGGCGTTCGCGACGCCCGCGAGCGTATCGCCCGGATTCACGCGGTAATAGCCGGCGATCACGCCCGGCGTCGCGGCCGACGTGGGTGCCGACTGGCGCGCCGGCTGCCAGCTGTCGGTCCACGGCGTCATCGTGCAGCCCGTCAGCGCGATGGCTGCGGCAACGAGCGCCGCCTGCGGCAGCCAGCGCGTCAGCGCATCGTGGATGGGAATAGTTTCTCTCAAGGGTCCTCCCGGATTTGCGTCGTTGCGCCGCCCACCGCCCCCCGGCGCGCGACGCACGATGTCCGGCCGAACGGCCGGGCCAACCTGTATCCGACCGCACTCGCGGCCGGCAGTTTCCACAGCGGGACGTGGGTGCGAATGGGCTCATCGGCCCCTTTGTCGCGTCGTCCCGATCGGCAAAGATACCATTTGTGGCGGTCAAGGCCGCGTCAGGTGCCTGATCCGGCAACAATCTTGCGCGTCGCATCCGCACGCCGGTGGCCTGCAAACCGCGCCGCGCGGGCCGTCGCGCGGGCCTGCAGCGGCTCTTCCTCATGCCGTGCCGCCCTCGCGGGCAGTATCGATCCCGTCACATTCTCCCCGTCGATCGCCACCTATACTCGGTGATGCACTGCGCGATCCAACGACAACGAGGAGCATGACCATGAACAACGCGACGTTTCTTTCCGTGCAGCTCAACGCCGACGACTTCTCCGGGTCCAGCGGCCTGGTCGAATTGCTCAACCGGCACCTGCTGTTCGCGACCGACGTCGCCGAGGCGGCCGATGCGCTCGTCCAGTTGGCGAGCGTCGCGCATATGACCGGCGCCACGCGCCACAGCGTCGAGCTGCCGATCCTCGCGATCGAGCGGCTGCGCGATGCGCTCGACACGTTGAGCGGCTACGACGAAACGTGGCTGCAGGTGCTGGAACCGGCCGAAGCGCTGTTCCGGGATATCGGGCACCGCCGGCGCGCGCTGCACTGAACTGACGGCTGGCGCGATACGCGCGCAGCCAATGAAAACAGCCCGCCGTTCCGCATGACGGAACGACGGGCTGTTCGTACTTCAGGGGTCGGATCAGGCCGCCGGTGCGGCCGCACCATTAACGACCCTTGTAGATCGGGGCGTCGTCAGCGATACGCTTGACTTGCCAGCCGGTCTTGGCCTTGGCCGGCGCGCCGGATTCTTGCGCGGCAGCCGGTTGCGCACCGTAGCCGGTCGTGTCGGCAGCGGCGACGTTCTGTTGCGGGTTCAGGCGGGCTTCCGCAGCCTGGATGCCTTCCGGGTAGTTCGTACGGTCGCTGCCCAGCTTGTAGCCAGCCTGTTGCACGGCGACCAGGTCGGCCTTCACTTGTGCACGGGTGACGGGCGCGTTCTGGGCGAACGAGACGGCGGGAACGGCGAGGACGGCAGCTGCGGCAAACGTTGCGATCAGCGATTTCATGATTACCTCCGGGATTTTTTGCTCCGCCGCACACACCATGTCTGCAGCGATGGAACAGAGTTTAGTCCCGGCAGCACCTAGGGAAAACCATGAAAGAACGAAAACACTGTTTCCCCGGAGCCAACAATGTCGGCATCCGGGAGTGAAAAACCCTATTCAAAGAATAGATTTTCGCAACAATGCCGCCCCCGCCAGCCGATCAGGACCAGTTCGCGTGGAAGCTGCCCGGCTTGTCGGTACGCTCGAACGTGTGCGCGCCGAAGAAATCTCGCTGCGCCTGCACGAGGTTCGCCGGCAGCCGCTCGGAACGGTAGCTGTCGAAGTAAGCGACCGCCGACGCGAACGCCGGTACCGGCACGCCGGCCTTCACCGCGGCGACCACGACGTCGCGCAGCGACGCCTGGTAATTCGCGGCGATGTCCTTGAAGTACGGATCGAGCAGCAGGTTCGCGAGCGCCGAATCCTTCGCGTACGCGTCGGTGATCTTCTGCAGGAAGCGCGCGCGGATGATGCAGCCGGCACGGAAGATCTTCGCGATCGTCCCGAGATCGAGGTTCCAGCCGTACTCTTCCGACGCCGTGCGCAGTTGCGCGAAGCCCTGCGCGTACGAGATCACCTTGCTCAGGTACAGCGCGCGGCGCACCGCTTCGACGAACGCGGCGCGATCGCCGTCGAACGGCGCGGCGGCCGGGCCCGACAGGACCTTGCTGGCCGCGACGCGCTCGGTCTTCAGCGACGACAGCACGCGCGCGAACACCGATTCCGTGATCAGCGGCAGCGGCACGCCGAGATCCAGCGCATTCTGGCTCGTCCACTTGCCGGTGCCCTTCTGTGCGGCGCGATCGAGGATCACGTCGACCAGGTGCTTGCCGGTTTCCTCGTCCTTCTTGCCGAAGATTTTCGACGTGATCTCCATCAGGTAGCTGTCGAGCTCGCCCTGGTTCCACTCGGTGTACACCGCGCCGAGTTCGTCGTTGGTCAGGCCCGCGACGTCCTTCAGCACCGCATAGCTTTCGGCGATCAGTTGCATGTCGCCGTATTCGATGCCGTTGTGGACCATCTTCACGTAATGGCCTGCACCGTCCGGGCCCATGTACGCGACGCACGGCTCGCCGTCCGACGGCGCCTTGGCGGCGATCTGCTTGAGGATCGGCTCGACGAGGTCATACGCATCACGCTGGCCGCCGGGCATGATCGACGGGCCGCGCAGCGCGCCCTCTTCGCCACCCGACACGCCGGTGCCGATGAAGTGCAGGCCCGATTGCGCGAGTTCCTGATTGCGGCGGATCGTGTCGGTGAAGTGCGTATTGCCGCCGTCGATCAGCACGTCGCCCTTCTCGAGCAGCGGCTTGAGCGATGCGATCGTCGCATCGGTCGCCTCACCGGCCTTCACCATCATCAGGATCCGGCGCGGCGTTTCGAGCGACGCGACGAACTCCTCGAGCGTATAGGTCGGCACCAGATTGCGGCCGGGGAATTCGGCGATCAGTTCGTCGGTTTTCTCGCGGCTGCGGTTGTACACCGACACCGCGTAACCGCGGCTCTCGATATTGAGTGCGAGATTGCGGCCCATCACCGCGAGCCCGATCACACCGATTGCTTGTTTGCCCATTAGTCAATTCTCCGGAAAAAACGGGGCGCGACCCGAGCCGGGTCGCGCGCACAGGCGAAAGGATAGTGGAAACCCGGCGGCGATGCGCGCTTCCGTGTCATTGCTCCGCGTGCGGCAGCCGCCGGAACACGACGCTCAGGTTGTTCGCCGGCATCTCGACCACCTCGATGCAGTCAAGGCCGCGATCGAGGCCGAGCGCGACGACGGTCTCGAGATCGCGCACGCCCCACGACGGGTCGCGGCTGCGCAGTTGCAGGTCGAACGCTTCGTTCGACGGCGCCGTATGCCGGCCCTCGCGGCGATACGGCCCGTACAGGAATAGCACGCCGCCCGGCCGCAGCAGGCGCGATGCGCCCGCGAACAGCGCGTCGGTGCAGGCCCACGGCGAGATGTGAATCATGTTGATGCAGACGATTGCATCGAGCGCGTCGACCGGCCACGACGCGTCGCGCACGTCGAACGCGAGCGGCCCGGCAACGTTGGCGAGGCCCGTATGGGCAACCCACGCGGCGATCGAACGCCGCGCCTGCGCATCGGGATCGCTCGGCTGCCAGTGCAGGCCCGGCAGCGCCTGCGCGAAATGGACCGCGTGCTGCCCCGTGCCGCTCGCGATTTCGAGCACCCGACCGCTCGCGGGCAGCACGCGGCGCAAGACGTCGAGGATCGGCCCGCGATTGCGTTCGGCCGCCGGCGCCGACAGCCGCTCGGACGGATCGGGCGAAGATGCCGGGCCGGTCACGACGCAAGCTCCGGTGCGTGGCCCGCCAGGCCAAGCCGCGCAGTCAGCGCATGGAGCGCGGGTGCGCAGCGCGCCTCGACCTTCAGCGTCAGCATCGGATCGGCGCGCGTATGGCCGAGATTGAGCGCGGCGACCGGCTTGTTCTGCGCCTGCGCCCACACGCAGAAGCGGTAGCCGGAATACACCATCAGCGACGAGCCGACGACCAGCAGCGCATCGGCCGCATCGAGCGCCTGCGACGCAAGCGCCACACGCTCGCGCGGCACGTTTTCGCCGAAGAACACGACCGCCGGCTTCAGCAGCCCGCCGCACGCGGGGCACGCCGGAATGCGAAAGGTGTCGAGCGCGGCCCATTCGAGGTGCGCGTCGCCATCCGCGGCCGGCTCGGCCTCCGCGTCCAACAGTTCGGGATTATCGGCCTCGAGCATGACCTGGATCGTCGCGCGCGCATGATGCGCGCCGCAGCCGAGGCACGTGACGCCGTCGATTCCACCGTGCAGTTCAATGACGTCGCCGCTGCCCGCGCGCTGGTGCAGGCCGTCGACGTTCTGCGTGACGAGACGCTCGATCCGTCCCGCGCTGCCGAGCCGCGCCAGTGCCACGTGCGACCCGTTCGGCTGCGCGCGGCCGACGACGGGCCAGCCGATCATGCTGCGCGCCCAATAGCGCCGCCGCGCGGCATCCGAGCCGAGGAATTCATGGAGCTGGATCGGCGGCGAGCGCATCCATTGGCCGTTGCGGTCGCGATAGCCGGGAATGCCGGAATCGGTGCTGATGCCCGCGCCGGTCAGCACCAGCAGGCGCGGATGACGCTCGACGAACGTGTGCAGCGCATCGAGTGCGGCCGGATCGACGTCGGCGGTTGAGGGGTCGTTCTGAGCTGTGTCGTTCATGTTGGCAACGCGTGATCAGGCGCGCCGGCAAGCCGTGCGCCCGCACGGGCGGCCAGGCACGCCAGCACATGATACAGAACGCCGCGCGATCGGGCCGATGGCCGCGTCGCACATCGGCGCACAAAAAAAGACGCCCATCCGCCGCTCGGCGATGGGCGCTTCAACAATTGATCCATCGGGGTAGTGGATCAACTGACAGCACAATTTCGCGGCGTCCGCCCTGCTGCGACTGGTGAACGCTTCCCCTGGACTCCATGTGTTCCGCGATACCGAATGCATCGATGCGCTGCCGGCTTTCCGGTGCGTTCCGGTTCGGCCCCGTCGCGCCGCCGCGATGCACGGCACGCACACGCCTGCGCCGCACGACGACTCGCGTTGCGCGCGGCAGATTGACGATCCGGGATCCGGGCCGGGCCATCCGCAGGCATTCACGGTTCATCCCCGACGGCCGACTGGCACCAGTCGGCCTCGTGCGTCATGCCTGCACGTCGTCGTTCAGAACAAACCCGATTGCTCGGATGGAACGGAAAGCCGCGCGCTTACGTCGCCTCGATAAACGGCGAAGCGAATAGCCCGGCAGGTCGGCGATTCATGTTTGCAACACGACACGTTGCGATTCGGTCTGTTTTCATTCTCTTGTCCCCGTCTCCGATACATCCGACCCACTGAAGCGATCGCCGGACCGACTGCGTCCGCGACCGCGCTCACGGCCTGCATAGATATGCAAGGAGCGCACCATGCTTCACGCCGCAAGGCCGCGCGGGTCGAAATGGGGCCATCGACGCGAATCGCGCACCGCCAAAAAGCGCGAACGTTTCGAAACTGAAACGCATGCCGGATCGGCTGCCGTCGGCCGGGCGAACCGTCACGCCGCACCCGCCCGGCCCGGGTGGACATCGCGACGTTGCCTCTGCGCGCGACCGCCGAACGGCTTACAGTCGCCCCACAGTGCCGCACCGCGCGTCACGACGCGTGGCGTCGCGCTTCGGTCTTACATTGCGCGTCACGACGCTGCGAGTGGCGTAGCACAGGGGCCGGCGCGACACCTCAACGAAAGGCTTCGATCACCTTGACGCGACGCTCGGTTTCGTCGACGAAGCAACTGTCGACCTCCACGAGCCCGAGCGTGCCGCCCGCATCGGGCTGCCGCGATTCGGCACACTTCGCGTCCCGCGCCTTGAGCCAGCGGCGCTCGTCGTTGCGCAGTCTCGCCTGGCCCTGCGCATCGAGGCTCGCCCTCTTCGTCTTGTAGACGGCATTCAAGCGCTTGTCGGCTGCTTCGTATTTCAGTCGGAGGCAATTGCGAATGTCAGCCGTGTAGCCCGTTTCCTCGGCAGTCTTGCAAATAGCGGCGCGCTCCGCGTCGTCCGCGAGCGCGTCCGATGCGACCGCGAAAAGCATCGCGCTCGCCGCCAGACCGATCGCCATGTGTTGAAGCGTGTTCATCCGGATTCGTTGTTTTCAATGACGGAAGGCGCCGATTATGCCGGCCCGTTGCCCGCATGACCTGCGTTGCGTCGACGTCGACTAGTCACTGCGCATGCCATACCGCGCAACCGTCGTGCAAACACGCTAGCATTCGCACACGCAACGTCGCGCGTTCGCTTCGCGCCGCATCCAAGGACTCGACATGACCACGCCCGCCCCTGCCCGCCCCGACGTCGCGCATCGCGTCTTTTCGGACGGACGGTTGTCGATCGGCCTCACGCTTCCGCTGCTGCGCACCGGCCATATCGTCGCCGACTTCGACGAGCAGCTCGAACTCGCGGCGCTGGCCGACACACTCGGCTTTCGCGCGCTGTGGATTCGCGACGTGCCGCTGAACAGCACCGACTACCCCGATCCGGTCGGCCACCTCGACCCGTGGGTCCTGCTCGGCGCACTGGCGTCACGCACGCGCCGGATCGCGCTCGCCAGCGGTGCGATCGTGCTGCCGCTGCGTCATCCGCTGCATATCGCGAAAGGCGCGCTGTCGGTCGCGACGCTGTCGGGCGGCCGCTTCATCCTCGGGCTCGGCTCCGGCGACCGGCCGCCCGAATATGCGGCGTTCGGTGTCGACGCAGAGACGCGGCGCGACCGCTACCGCGACCACTGGGACGTCGTCGCGGCCGCGCTCGGCGTGCCATCGCGCGTACTGCCCGACGAAGTGCCGCCCGATGCGCCCGAATTCACGCTGCTGCCGCGCGGCGCCGACGCCGTGCCGATGCTGGCGGTCGGCTCGGGCGGACAAAGCGTCGACTGGATCGCACGGCACTCGCTCGGCTGGATGACGTACCACCGCGATCCGGACACGCAGCGCGCACGCTATTCGATGTGGCGCGCGGCGGTCGACCGGCTCGCGACGCCCGCCTTTCGCGCGTTCGGCGTATCGATGCGGCTCGACCTCGTCGCGGATCCCGATGCACCGGCCACCGCATTGCCGCTCGGCTATGCAACCGGACGCCATGCATTGATCGACATCCTGCACGACATGCGCGCGGCGGGCACGCATCACGTCACGCTGAATCCGGGCGCGGACCGGCCCGTGCGCGAAGTCATCGAGGAAATCGCGGAACACGTCCTGCCGGTTTTTCACGCCGAACCGGCATGATTCGGCAGGATTCCAGATTAATTCCACCCGACGCGTGCGCGGCTCATCGTTGTCGACGCGCCAGCATTACAAATATCTTACGCGCCGACCATTGAAACACCCCGACCTATCCGACGACCTACAGTCCGCGTCGGACCCATGACTGCGCAAACGCGCCGCACGCGCCCGCGCCGCGTCGGGTATGCCCGATTCGAATGATCGTCGACGGAACTATTCGGTTCCGCTCGCGATCATGTTAACTTCCGTCCATCGTTCAGCCTGGCGGGCCGCGCGCCGATGCGCGCCCGCATGCCTACTCCATGCGACATTTCCTCCTCGGCTGGCTGCTGGCCGCCGTCGTCTCGGCCGCCCATGCGGCCGCTCCCGCCCCGGCCGCCGCGTCGGCCGCTTCCAGCACCGCGCCCGCGCTGACGCCACAACAGGCGCAGCAGGCACTCAATGTGCTCGAAAATCCACGCGAGCGCGCGCAGGTCGAAACGACGCTGCGTGCGATCGCGGCCGTCGGCGCGCTGAGCGCACCCGCGATCGCGGCGAGCGATGCGGCTGCGGCCAGCGCCGCGTCGGCCGCCGCGACCCCGGCCGCACTGACGTCGAACGGGCTCGCATCGATGCTCGTCCGGCAGGGATCGCGCTGGACCATCGAAATCGGCGGTGCGCTGAAGGAATCGCTGCACTCGCTGCTCGACGTCGGCTCGGTCGGCAGCTGGTGGCATGACAAGCTGGTGCGCGCCGACGAGCGCGCGGATCTTGCACACGCGCTCTGGATCATCATCGCCGTGCTA
>NZ_VWWH01000140.1:0-12203 GCF_011753045.1 Burkholderia sp. Ap-955 | reverse complement strand
CCGGCCGCATGCCGGGGCACATGAACGTGCTGCTCGCCGAGGCGAAGGTGCCTTACGACATCGTGATGGAGATGGACGAGATCAACGCCGACTTCCCCGAAGCCGACGTGTCGATGGTGATCGGCGCAAACGACATCGTGAACCCGGCGGCGCAGGAAGATCCGGCGAGCCCCATCGCCGGCATGCCGGTGCTCGAGGTGTGGAAGGCGAAGACCTCGATCGTGATGAAGCGCAGCATGGCGTCCGGCTATGCGGGTGTCGACAATCCGCTGTTCTACAAGGACAACAACCGGATGCTGTTCGGCGACGCGAAGAAGATGCTGGATGAGGTCTTCGGCGCACTGAGAGCCTGATGAGGGGGCGCGAGGGGGAAATTTCCTGCGATGCTTTGTCTGCGCTTTTGCGAAGCTTCAGACCATTCCGCTTTTGACGCGGAGCGATGCAGCGACCGGTGCCGGGCTCTCTCGTGCCTACTGCCTCATATCTCGAGCGTTGTTAGACTAGCGGGATTATTGAGGTTAACGATGTGATGGTGCGACACGGACGCTTCTGACGATCGGGGCAAGACGGTCACGGTCAGATGCTTACGCTTTATCTCGCCAAATTGCCGTTGGAGTTGCCAACGATCGGTGACCGAGTGCGGCTCATTGCTATCGACCGTCTCTTCGTCAGCACAGCGAAACGGATGGGCGGCGGTGCCGCCCACGAACATGAAATGAGTGTCGCGACAAAACCGCAGTTAACCAATGCAGTAGACGAGAGTATTTCAGCCAAGTGGTCGGCGCCGTTGGCGAAGGCGGGATGGACTTCTTTCTCGAACGTCATTTTCGAGCATCAGCAGGCGTTGGGCCTTACTCCGCTCGATAGGCGTGCATCCCCTTAGGACGGTCGCGTACTACTTGCTAAAGGGTACGGCATTTGCCCCTAAAACTTGAAGCAAGGCCGCTATAGGGTATGGTATCTCGCCGCGGTCCGTCGCGCCGACGGCGAATTGGAATTTGTCCCTGCGCTCTTGGCAAATCCGTGCAAGAGGGCATGCTCAAATTTCCTGTCATTTTTCCTGATTTTGCTCATCTTACGGGGCAAAATGTACCGAGCGTCTATGGCAAATCGCAACCTAAGTCTTTGATTTTATTGATTTGCCATGCTCTACTTTATTGACAAACGATAGCCGGCCAGGCGTGCGTCACGCGTTCGTGTCGACCCAGAGGCGGCCCCAGCGGGACGCGTAGGCCAGCGCGTGCTCTTCCTCGAAGAAGAAATCGATCGCGTCGAACGAAACGGCGCGCGGCGACGGGCCGCCGCTCGCCTTCTCGATCGTCAGGTTGGCGGCGAACAGCCCGTTCGGCAACCGGGCGGCAGCGGGGGCGACTTCGTAGCCCTTGTAGCGGATCGTACGGTTCATGGCGTGCGCGGAGAAAGTTCGGAGGTTCAGCGTACGAAAACCCGCCCGCGGCGTGAACCAATCTTTCGGCCAATGCAAATCACGCGGCGGGCTGAATCGTCATCGGCACGAGGGGCGCGGAAGGGCAGGCGGGAAGCAGCGTCGGCGTGCACGGCGCGTGGCCGTTGGTCCGAATGGGCACCGCCCGCGCCGGCGAATGGAGTCGGCCGGCGCGGGCGGTGGAAGGCGGGGAAATTATTGATTGGCGATCTTCAGCACGGGCGCGAGTGCGTCGACCGAGGCCGCATGCGATGCCGCGCGATGCGATGCGAACGCCAGCGCGAACTCGGCCGCCTGCGTGCCGACCGTCTCGAGCTGCGCGACGACCTTCGGATCCGAGCAGCTGTCGGCGCTGTCGAAGCGTGTTTCGAGCGTGTTCACGGTCGCGCCGAACGGCGTCGGCCAGCCGCGCAGCGCATGCACGATCGAACGCAGCGACGTCAGCACGGTGCCGGCCGCCTGCCAGCCGTAGGCGGTGACGATCAGGCCGACCGCGCGGCCGTCGAGATACGGGCGATCGTCCGCGCGCAGTTCCTCGAGCGTGTCGAGCGCGTTCTTCACGAGGCCGGAGACGCCGCCGTGATAGCCGGGCGTCGCGATGATGATGGCATCGGCCTGGCGCACGGCGTCGATCAGTTCGCGCTGCGCGTCGGTCAGCGTCTTGTGTTCGGGAGCGTAGTGCGGCAGCGTATGCAGGAACGGGCCGTCGAACAGCCGCGTGCGTGCGCCGGCCGCCTGCGCGCCGCGCAACGCGAACGACAGCGCGCGTTCGGTCGACGACGCTGCCCGGGTGGTACCGCCAATGCCGACGACGAACGGGCGGCGGTGTTGATCGAATGCAGTCAAGGGGCGCTCCTTGGGGATGGCTTGCCCGGCTAAGCACAGGCTTAAAACCAGATGGTAACGACCCCGCCGCCACTCTGAAAACGACTTTTCGTTCTATCGATATGCCGCGCGGCAGGGGCAATCGTGTGCGCGGCCGCCCAGATCGATAGCAGAAATGCTTGGTTGGGACGGCGGGCCGCGGTCGATAAGATGGGCCCGTCTCCTCCATAATGTCTCTACTGACATGGGTTGGCCCCGCCGCGCGGATGCAGGCGGGGCTTTTTTTCGTCCCGGCCAGGAAAAGGGGGCCGATGTGCCGGGCCGTTGCCCGTCGCCCGTTACCCGTTACCCGTTACCCGAACACCGGCCGGAAGAAGCTGCGCTCGTAGCTGACGATGCAGCGTGTTTCCTCCGCGTAGCGGAACGCGGCCTGGCAGGCCGGATCGTCCATCGAGCGTTCGCGGTAACGCTCGTATTCGGCGAGGCTCGGGAACGAGAACATGGCGAGCGCGATGTTGTTCGCCCCTTCGGACGGCAGGAAGTAGCCGTGATGCGTGCCGCCGAATTTTTCGACGAGCGGAATCCACATCTTGCCGTACGTTTCGAACTGGTCGAGCTTGTACGGATCGATGACGTAGCGAAGGTGGCAGGTGATCATGAGCGCGCTCGGAGCGGGGAGGATCCAGCGAGTCTGGATGGCGCCGCCGCAAGTGTCAACGGCACATGCCGACGCGTGGTCCGGCCACGAGATGCGTTGCTTGCGCAAACAACGATCGGCGCACTTTCATCTGTTCGCAACGACCCACGCAGCGCGGCGGCTCGCACCGTTGCGCGTGTCTCTCCCGCGTGCATTTCCCCAAACTTTTACGACATTTTTTCTTGCGAGGGCGGCTGGCGCGCTCATAGACTTCGGGCATCCCAACCACGGAGCAAGGCAATGTCGATACCCTGGAACGCGATCGCCGAACACACCCCTGCCGCGCCGCCTTCCGTGTGCGCCGATCGGGTGATCGTGCGGCGTTTCGATCCGGCCTTCGACAGTTATGCACAACTCACGCCGATGCTGCATCGCGCGTTCGCGCGGCTCGGCGCGATGGGACTCAACTGCACGTGCGTCGACCAGAGCGAGGACGTCACGCGTCGCCGCGCGGAAGCGGGCGAGTGCTACGTCGCCGTGTGCGGCGGTCGCGTGATCGGCACGGCCACGCTGTATGCGACCGATCCTTCGTCGGCGTGCTCGCTGTACCGGCGCGAAGGCGTCGCGAGCGTGCGCCAGGTGGCGGTGGACCCCGATTGCCAGAGCCGCGGGATCGGCGCGTTGCTGCTGTCGTTCGCCGAACAGTGGGCCGCGTTGCGCGGCTACACGCTGCTCGCACTCGATACGCCGCATCCCGCTTCGCACCTGCTTGCGTTCTACGGCGCACAGGGTTTCGAGGTCGTCGACGTGATGCGCTTCGACGGCAAGCGCTACGACAGCGCGATCCTTTGCAAGCGGCCGGTCGCGCAGATCGTGCGCCGCGTGTCGCCGGCGTCACGCATGGCCGCGCGCGTGGCGGCCGTGCGGCGCCTTGCGCATGCGTTGCCGTCGCGCGTGGTCGCCGTGGCCCGGCGCGGCCAGCATGTGCGCCGTGGCGCAGGCTGGGCGGCACGACGCGCGGCCGGTGCCGCGAGTTGCCGCTCGTCGCCGTGGCGTCCGCGTCAGCACGGGCGCTACACGTTCGGCTGAACGCCGCGCCCCGGTTCGTTTTCCTGCTTTGCCGCGTAAACGTCGGATGAGCGGAGTGTGGCGCTCCCGCTCGTGTACGGCCCTTGAGACACCCCCGCCGCGCCGCGGCGAAACGGACGTTTACGCGCTTTTTATACCCCGACGCGATCCTTTGCCGCGATCTTCACGCGAACCTTCATAAGATGGTTGCGTGGAAACGAAAGCCGCACGCGAGCGTGCGCGAAGGCCGCCGGCTCGCCTGACCGATGCCGGATGCCGATGCGCGGGCGTGCCGGCAAAAGGAAACCGCCATGTCTCTCTCGCCCATGACAGGTCCGCGCCCGGCGCAGCCCGGCCATCCGCGCACGGCCGCGCGCTCGATGTTCGATCCCGCGCTCGTGCGCCCGGCGATCGCCGATTCGTTCCGCAAACTCACGCCGCGCACGCAGTTCCGCAACCCGGTGATGTTCTGCGTGTACGTCGGCAGCATCCTGACCACGATCCTGTGGATCGCCGCGCTGTTCGGCCAGGCCGAAGCCCCCGCCGGTTTCATCGTCGCGATCGCGCTGTGGCTGTGGTTCACCGTGCTGTTCGCGAACTTCGCCGAAGCGCTCGCGGAAGGGCGTTCGAAGGCGCAGGCCGCGTCGCTGCGCAGTGCGAAACACAACGTGGTCGCGAAAAAGCTCGCGGCACCGCGTGCGAAGGCGATCGTCGAAGTGATGGCGTCGTCCGACCTGCGCAAAGGCGACGTCGTGCTCGTCGAAAACGGCGACACGATCCCGGCCGACGGCGACGTGATCGAAGGTGTCGCGTCGGTCGACGAATCGGCGATCACCGGCGAATCCGCGCCGGTGATCCGCGAGGCGGGCGGCGACTTCTCGTCGGTGACGGGCGGCACGCGCGTGCTGTCCGACTGGATCGTCGTGCGTGTCGCCGTCAATCCGGGCGAGGCGTTCCTCGACCGGATGATCGCGATGGTCGAGGGTGCGAAGCGCAAGAAGACGCCGAACGAGATCGCGCTGACGATCCTGCTCGTTGCGTTGACGATCGTGATGCTGCTCGCCACCGCCACGTTGCTGCCGTTCTCGACGTTCGCGGTCGAAGCGATGAAGGCCGGCCATGTCGTGACGATCACCGCTTTGGTTGCGCTGCTCGTGTGCCTGATCCCGACGACGATCGGCGGCCTCTTGTCCGCGATCGGCGTGGCCGGGATGAGCCGGATGATGCAGGCGAACGTGATCGCGACGTCGGGCCGTGCGGTGGAAGCCGCGGGCGACGTCGACGTGCTGCTGCTCGACAAGACCGGCACGATCACGCTGGGCAACCGCCAGGCGTCGGCGTTCGTGCCCGCGCCGTTCGTGACCGAGGAGGCGCTGGCCGATGCCGCGCAGCTGTCGTCGCTTGCCGACGAAACGCCGGAAGGCCGCAGCATCGTCGTGCTCGCGAAGCAGCGCTTCAACCTGCGCGAGCGCGACATGCAGGCACTGCACCCGGTGTTCCTGTCGTTCAGCGCGCAGACGCGGATGAGCGGCGTCGATCTGCCCGGCCGTGAAATCCGCAAAGGCGCGGCGGATGCGATCAAGCACTACGTCGAGTCCCACGGCGGCCGCGTCACCCGCGAAGTCGAGGCCGTCGTGACCGACATCGCGCGTCGCGGCAGCACGCCGCTCGCGGTGGCGGAGCGCGTCGACGGCGTTGCCCGCGTGCTCGGCGTGATCGAGTTGAAGGACATCGTGAAGGGCGGCATCAAGGAGCGCTTCGCGGAACTGCGCAAGATGGGCATCAAGACCGTGATGGTGACGGGCGACAACCGGCTGACGGCGGCGGCGATCGCGGCGGAAGCGGGCGTCGACGATTTCCTCGCGGAAGCGACGCCGGAAACTAAGCTCGCGACGATCCGCGAGCATCAGGCGGCGGGCCGTCTGGTCGCGATGACCGGCGACGGCACCAACGACGCACCGGCGCTCGCGCAGGCCGACGTGGCGGTCGCGATGAACACGGGCACGCAGGCGGCGAAGGAAGCCGGCAACATGGTCGACCTCGACTCGAACCCGACGAAGCTGATCGAGATCGTCGAGATCGGCAAGCAGATGCTGATGACGCGCGGGTCGCTGACGACGTTCTCGATCGCGAACGACGTCGCGAAGTATTTCGCGATCATCCCGGCCGCGTTCGCGACGACGTATCCGCAACTGCGCGTGCTCGACGTGATGCACCTCGCGTCGCCGGCGTCGGCGATCCTGTCGGCGGTGATCTTCAACGCGCTGATCATCGTCGCGTTGATCCCGCTCGCGCTGAAGGGCGTGCGCTATCGCCCGCTCGGCGCCGCGCCGCTGCTGCGCAGGAACCTGCTGATGTATGGCCTCGGTGGCGTACTGTTGCCGTTCCCGTTCATCAAGCTGATCGACATGGTGCTGGTGGCATGCGGATGGGCCTGAGCATGGGCGCGCACCACGCACTGGACGAAGGCGCTGCCGCATGAGCGAACCGAACGTCGTCATCGTGATCGTCGACGAAGACAGGTTCATCCGGCATTTCGTCCGTGTCGCGCTGAAGGCCGAGCACATGCACGTCTTCGAGGCCGCGACCGGAGCGGCGGGCGTGGCGGCCGTCGGCGCGCGACGTCCCGACCTGATCGTCGCGGACACGAACCTGCGCGACATCGGCGGCACCGACCTGATCCATGCGCTGCGCGCGCGCTCGGCCGCGCCGCTGATCGTGCTGTCGGCACTGAGCGAGGAAAGCGACAAGGTGGCGGCGCTCGACGCGGGCGCGGACGACTACCTGACCAAGCCGTTCGGTGCCGCCGAGCTGATCGCACGGATTCGTGCGCACCTGCGGCGGCAAGCCGGCGGCGGGCGCATCGATGCGGCGTACGTCCGCTTCGGCGACGTGACCGTCGATCTCGGCGATCGCCGGGTGCTGCGCGGCGGGACGCGCGTGCATCTGAGCCCGATCGAATTCCGGCTGCTGGCCGCGCTCGCGCATCACGCGGGCCGGCTACTGACACACGACCGCCTGTTGAGCGAAGTGTGGGGCGCGGCGCACGGCAAGGATGCGCACTACCTGCGCGTGTATGTCGGCCACCTGCGGCGCAAGCTGGAATGCGATCCACGGCGGCCCGCGTACATCGTCACGGAGACAGGCATCGGCTACCGGCTCGACGGTGCGCGATAGCGACGCGCTCAGGGATTCGCGGCCGTCCGCAGCGCGTCGCTTGCCGCGTCGTTCGAACGGCGCAGCTGCGCATCGAATTGCTGCACGCGCAGCGCGACCCGCTGCGCATAGCGCTTCGTGCCGCCGTTGTAGCGCACGAGCGCGGTTTCGACGTCGCCGTCCGCATCGTCGAGATAGCCGCGGAAGATCGCCGCGCCGATCCGCACGTTGGTGGCCGGATCGGAGAGATCCTTCACATGCGCGACGAGATCGCGATGAGCGGTGGGCATCACCTGCATCAACCCGCGCGCGCCGGCGACGCTGACCGCGTGGCGATCGAAGCCCGACTCGACCGCGATGATCGCGAGCAGGAGTGCCGGAGCAAGCCCGTAGCGATCCGATTCGGTCTGCACCGCGCGCGCGATCGTGCGCGCGTCGGCGTACGCGACGTGAAAGCGGTTGCGCAGCGCGGTGACGATCGTGTCGAGGGTCGGGGGAAGCGAGGGTTCGGGCGTGCTGGCTGCGCTGACCTGCGCCGCTGGCGTGTCGTCGGCATGCGCGGACAATGCGATCGACAACGGCAGCACTATCGGGAAGAGCAGCAGAAGCCGCTTCAGCCGCAGGGCCGGGCGCACGCGTGTGCGTGGCAGCGGCCGGTCATACGATGGATAGGTTTCCTGCATGTCGTCGCATCGTGGTTCCGATGCGACGACTGTACGCAGTTATGTATTGCGACCGTCGAAAGAAACCGGCACGCGAGATAAACGGCGCGTAAAGAGGGGGGGCGCATGGCTGCGCGGCGTCACCCGTCGCGGCCGCCGTGCGTATCGCCACCGCCTTTTGCGAGGCGCCACGCAATCGTGCCGAGCACGCCGACCGCGACGACCAGCGCGCCCCACAGCACGTAGCGGCGCGGTGCATCCGTATCGGCGGCTGATGCCGGCGCGACCGCCGACGCCGGCAACGCCGCGCCGACGCGCGCGGGCCGCACTTCGGGCGCCATGCCCACCAGCAACGCGTCGCGGCTCACGGCCGACGACACGAGCGACGCGTCGCCGACGCCGAGCGTAAACGGCGGCGTGCCGCGCGCGATGAACGTCAGCGCGGCCGGATGCCAGCCGATCGCGACGGCCGGCTGGCCGCCGCCGAATCCGCCGTTGCGCATGTCGACGACGATCCGCCACGCGCGGTCCGTATTCGCCGCGAATTCGAGCGGCTGATTGCGCTGCTCGCCGGCCTTGCCCTGCAACCGGAACAGCACGGCGCCCGCGACGTCGCGCCACGGCGCCTGCGCGTCGGCGCGGCTCTGCAGCGTCGCGCGCGCGACGGTATTCGGCTGCGGCAGGTCGATGCGCACGCGGTCGACCGGATACGCACCATCGGTGTCGAACAGATACTCGCCTGGCGTGCTGCCGGCCCGCACGCGCACGGCGTCGCGCCATTGGCGCGGCACGGATGCGGTGTCGGTCCCGCGTGCGTCGCGCGGGTGCGTCTCGACCTCGATCGACGCGATCGCGGGCGCACCGTCGAGCCAGTCGAGCCGCAGGTAGCGCGGCGCCGCCCCTTCGAGCGCGATGCGTTCCTGCACCAGCATGTCGTCGCCGTGGCCCACCTTCAGCAGTTGCGTGCTGCCGAGCGATCGCCAGCTGCGCAGGTCATCGCTGGCTTCGACGGCGACACGCCCCTGGTAGCCGTCGTCGCTCACGTGCACGAGCAGCGCGTCGATCTCGCCGTCCGCATGCGACAGGTCGACGAGATCCGCGCCGTGCTTCGCACGCACCGGTGCGGCGACGCCCGCGCGCAGCGCGCCGTCGGGGCCGACCGTCACGCCGAGCGGCGCGTTGCCGTTGTCGGTGCGGGCGGGCGGCAGCGGAAACCCGTGCACCGGCGTGCGCTTCGGCGGGACGGCGGGCGCGGCAGCGGCGGGCGCGTCGAGCGAATACGGTACCGGCTCCCCCGCGCCGTTGAAAATACGCACGTCGCCGAGGTCGTCGCGCCGGCCCGCCGCGTAGACGGGCTGCGGCACGGTGAGCTGGTAATACGCGGCGGTGCCGTCGAGGTCGAGCGAGAAGCGTTGCGCGACGCGCCCGTCGGCCGCCGCGAGCGACGCGAGCAGGCTCAGTCCGAGCAGGGCGGCGAGTCGTTTCATGGCGTGTCGTCCTGTTGCGCGGCGGCTTTCGGCGGCAGCGGCGAGAAATACCCGATCAACAGCAGCAGCACGCCGATGCCGATGAACGACACGATGCGCTCGATACCGGTCACGTGCGACAGGTCGAACAGGAACAGCTTGACGACCGTGAGCGCGAGCAGCGCGGCGCCGACGAACCACAGCGGGCGCAGCCCGCGGCGCGTGGCCCAGATCGTGATGGCGAGCGCGCAGAGCGTCCAGTACACGGACACCGACGCCTGCACGAGCGTCGATTCCGCCATCGCGCCGAGTTCGTACGGCACGCCGGCCCAGTGATGCAGCGTACGCAGCAGGATCGCGTTCAGCCACAGGAACGCGGTCGCGCCGGCCGCGCTCAGCAGCTCGACGCGATACTTGCCGAACGACCAGCCGAGCTTGCGTGCGCGCACGAACCACGAGGCGGCGAGCGCATAGACCACCGCGAGCACGAGGTCGAGCGGGTTGAAGAGCGGCACGCGCGCCCAGCTTCCGCCGTCCTGCGTGAAGTTCGCGTAGAAGGTCCACGCCCACATCACGACGATGAGCGGCAGCGACGCGAGCGCGCACACGCGGGCGATGCCGTCGCGGCGCGTCAGCAACATCCCGGCGAACGCGAACACGCTCCAGCCGACCATGAACACCTGCTGGATGCCGAACGACGACAGCACGGTGTCGATGTCGTAGGCCAGGTGGAAACGGTGATGCAGCGTGCGCAGCATCAGCGCGTTGAACCACAGGAACACGGTCGCGATGGCCGCATGGTCGACGACGCGCGGATGCCACACGATGCCGAGCGTCTTCAGTCGGCGCAGCCACACGGCGAATGCAATGAACACCAGGCACTGCGCGATGTCGAGCGGGTTGAGCAGCGGCAGCCAGAAGAGCGGCGCCGCGTTGCCGTCGCTGATCACGCTGGCGAGGCTCCACAACCACAGCAGCGCCGCGAGCGGCGCCGCGCCCCACACCTGGTACGCGCGCGGAAACGCCGCGACGGGCCAGCGCAGCCGCGAGCCGGGGCCCGACACCAGCAGGAGCAGCGCACCGAAGCCGTAGGCCCACGCGCTCCAGCTCCATGCACCTTCGGGCACGTACGCACGCAGGCGCCAGAAGCCTTCGAGCGACAGCAGCCCGCACACGGTCCAGAACATCAGCGTATGCAGCGGCGCGATGATGCCTGCGGAGATGGATGGCGAGACGCCGCGCGCCGAGCCTTGCGTGGAATCGACCCCTGCCGTGCCGCGCGACTGGCGCCACAGCAGCGCAAGGCCTGCGCCGACGGCGACGGGCCACGCGAACGCGCCCATCCCCGACAGCGGCGCTTCGTGCGCATCGAACGCACGCAGCGCGAGCAGCGCCAGCACCGGCGTCAGCGCGAGCGCCGGCCATTCGGCGAGCGGCCATGCCAGCCGGCGGCGCGCGACGTGCGCGAGCCAGGCGGTGCCGGCCGCGAACAGCGCGGTCGTATCGACGACGAAGCGGTCGGCATGCAGGTCGACGTGACGGCTCGCGTAGACGAGGATCTCGTGCAGGCCGCCGCTTACCCACCACAGCAATCCCCACGCGGCGGCCGCGGCGCCGATCTCGGGCATCCACGCATGCCACGCGCGGGCTTCGCCGCGCCCGTGCAGCCACCAGCCGGTGAACAGGCCGGCGAGCGCGATCAGCAGCATCGCGATGGTCGGGCTGTTCAGCACGGGGAGCGCGTTCACGTCGGCCGGCCCGAGCAGGCTCGTGAAGAACGCGCCGGCCGCGGCAACCTGCATCAGCAAGCCGAAGCCGAACCGCAGCATGCGCTTCTCGCGCACGCCGAGCCAGACGACGGCCGCGCCTTCGATCGCCCACGCGGCGCTGGTCGTCGGACCGGAGAACGCGAGCGGCACGGCCAGCGTCGCGAAGATCACCGCGAGCGCGAGCGTGGATTCGAACAGCAGCGCGAGGCGGTCGCGGCGCCGCGCGAGCCATGCGGAGACCACGACGTAGAACGCCGACAGCGCGACGGCGCTCCACGCGAGCCCGAACGGCATGTCCTTCACGAGCGACGCCTGCAGCGCGGTCGCGACGATCGGCGTGCCGAACACGAGCGTGCCGTCCACATAGTGCCGCAGCGCGAGTTCGCGCTTCACCGCATACAGCAGCGCGATGCCGACATACATCAGGAAGAACAGGATGAGGAACGGCTCGGTGCTCGCGAACAGCGCGGGGCGATAGGCCGTCACGCCCCACGCCGAACCGATCGTGAACGTGAACACGAAGCCGAGCAGGTTCAGCGGACGCCAGGCCTTGAACCAGGCGATCGCGAAGATGCCCGCGTTCAGCAGCGCGTAGTAGCTGAACAGCGCGACATGGTTGCCCTGGCCGGTCGACAGCAGCACCGGCGCGAGAAAGCCGCCGGCGCTGCCCATGAACGCGAGCGGCAGTGCGTTCTGCCGCACCGCGAGAAACGCGCTCAGCGCGCACACGGCCACCATCAGCGGGAACGCGGCGCCGACGGGCAGCAGCGTGTAAAGCTTGGTCGCGGCGAAGATCGTCAGGTACAGGATGCCGACGCCGCCGCCCTGCAGCACGAGCCCGTACGCCGCACGGCGCGCGCGTACGCGCCAGCCGATCGTGAGCAGCGCGGCCGCGGCGAGCGCGGTGCCGGCGAGGCGGAATTCGATCGGCAGCATGTTGTTGTCGGCCGCGTACTTGAGCAGGAACGCGACGCCGAAGAACAGCACGATGATCCCGACGCGCACGACCGTGTTGCCGCCGAGCAGCCAGTCGCGTGCGGCGCGGAATGCGCGCTCGACGAGGTCGGGTTCACGTGGTTTGGGCGGCGCGGGAGGCGCCGACGGTGCGGGCGCCCGGGCGGCAGGTGTTTCGCTCGCGCGGATCGCGGCGGCTGGTGTCGGTGCCGGCGTGGCGGA
>NZ_VWWH01000139.1:0-12505 GCF_011753045.1 Burkholderia sp. Ap-955 | reverse complement strand
GCGGTCTGGACGGCCGGCGGTGGCGGCGCGGGCGCTGCCACCGGCGCGGGCGGCGTGGCGCGGGCGGTGGCGATGGAGCCGGCGATCAGGGCGAGGGCGAATGGAAGGGCGAGTCGGCGCATGTCGAATCGTTTCAGGAGAGGCGCCGGCTATCGTAGCAGCGGCGCGTGACGGCGCGGCGCGTCATCGCCGCGAACGGAACGGCAGCCGCGCGACGAGCGGCCCGTAGAGTTTGGCGACGAGATACAGCAGGCCCATCGCAACGACGTCGGCAATCAGGCCGAGCTTCACGTCGAGATAGCCTTCGGTCGCCTGGTAGAGCACCGAATCGACCGCGAGCGAGATGGCGGTGCCCGCGACGAAGCACAGCAGCCCCTGCCGGCCGATCGTGCCGATCCACGGCATCGCGTGCGCAACCTTCTTCATCCAGCCGAGGTGGACCAGCTTGGCCGCGAGCCATGCGATCGCGAGGAAGTTCGCGAGCCGCAGCGCGCCGAGGTTCTGCTTGATCGACGGATCGGTCGGGAACGGCTCGATGCGCAGCCGGTAGTACGCGCCGGCCGCGACGATCGCGAGCGCCGCGGCCGTCAGCAACCAGCCCTGCGGCTTCGGCGCGAGCGTCTGGTAGACGGGCTGGCAGCGCGCGATCACGCCGAGCACGAACAGGAACTGCCATGCGAACGGATTGAAGTCCCACGGCGCGCCTTCGACGGTCGGCAAAAAGCGCGCGACGTGCGGCGCGGCGACCCACAGCGACCCGCTGAATGCGAGCAGCAGCCACGGCTGCGTGCGCGCGAGCGGCAGCGCGAGCGGGACGAGCAGTGCGAAGAACGCATACATCGGCAGCACCGACGCGAGGTACGGCTGGCGGCGGAACAGCAGGATGTCGCGCAGTGCGGCGAGCGGCTTGTGGAGCAGGCCGTCGAGATCGTTGGTCGGCATGTTCGGGCCGTCGATCGCGAACGCGTTCAGCGCGGCCGTGATCAGCAGCATCAGGCCGGCCGTCACGAGGAACGCGCGGTAGATCTCGAACGCGCGCCGGATGAAGCGCTGGCGCGCGGCGGCTTCGTCGTGACGCTCGGCGAGCGAGTTGTACGCGATCGCGGTGGCGAAGCCGCCGAGGAACACGAAGACCTCGGCCGCGTCGCACAGCGCGTACGCGTGCAGCGTCACGCGCGACAGGATGCTGCCGCCGATGTGGTCGACGACGATGACGAGCAGCACGAGGCCGCGGAAGAAATCGAGCTCGGCGTAGCGGCCGGCCCGGGCCGGTGCGGTCATCGGACCGCCTCCCGGCGCGGGCCGCGGGCGCGGCCGGCACGCGCCGCGCATGAATCGGGGGGAAGCATGACTTCGTGAAGAAATGACGAACGGATGCGCATTGTGCCACCGATGCGGTGCGCATCGGGTTTACGCGAATGGTCGCCCGTCGTGCCGCTGCCGTTAAGCCGGGTCAGGCAGTCTGCGCAACGGGGCAGTTGGACGAGCGCAACGGTTTGCGCAGGGTTCAGCTACCCCGATGGACGGACGGTTTGCGACGTGACACCATTTTGACCTCACGCGGCCGCACACCGCGTCGTCCGCCCTGCGGGCCACACATACAACAGACCAAACATTCGCCGGGCGCTTGACCCTGCCCGGCCCCCGGCTCCGGAGATCCGTCATGAAGAAGCACGTCTTTTTTACCGCCGCGCTAGCCGCTTTCGCCGCGCCGGTCTTCGCCCAGAACAGCGTGACGCTGTACGGTGTGATCGACGAAGGCTTCAATTACACGAACAACGTGAACGTCAATGGGGTCGGAAAAACGAACTACCAGCTGGCGAGCGGCTATGCGCAGGGCAGCCGCTGGGGCCTGAAGGGCAGCGAGGATCTCGGCGGCGGGCTGAAGGCGATCTTCACGCTGGAAAACGGTTTTGACGTAAACAACGGCCGGCTCGGCCAGGGCGGCCGCATGTTCGGCCGCCAGGCGTTCGTCGGGCTGAGCGCGCCGCGCTTCGGCACGCTGACCTTCGGCCGTCAGTACGACTCTGTCGTCGACTATCTCGCGCCGCTCACCGCCAACGGCAACTGGGGCGGCACGCTGTTCTCGCACCCGTTCGACAACGACAACACGGACAACTCGTTCCGCGTCAACAACACGGTCAAGTATGCGAGCGCCGACTGGAACGGCCTGACGTTCGGCGGCACGTACAGCTTCAGCAACAGCACCGGCTTCTCGAACAACCGTCAGTACAGCCTCGGCGCGCAGTACTCGCTGGCCGGGCTCCAGGTTGCGGCTGCATACCTGCAGGCGAACAACCCGGGCGTCGGCAGCGCGGGCGCGATCTCGGCCGACGATGCGAACTTCGTCGCCGACCGCCTGCGGATCTTCGGCGGCGGCGTCAACTACACGTTCGGCCCGGCCACGGTCGGCTTCGTCTACACGAAGACGGACGTGAAGAACCCGGTGTCGACCGTCTACCTGCCGGCGTCGACGTTCGCCGGCCTCGGGCTGACCGCGACGAAGTTCCAGAACTTCGAGGTCAACGGCAAGTACCAGCTCACGCCCGATTTCTATCTCGGCGCGCAGTACGTGTACACGGACGGCAAGTACGATGCCGCGGCCGGGACGTTCAAGCCGAAATACCACACGGTCGGCCTGATGGCCGACTACAGCCTGTCGAAGCGCACCGACGTGTACCTGCAGGGCGCATGGCAGAAGGTTGGCGGCGACAAGACCGGCACGGCGGCCGACGGCGGCTACGTGGTCGGCACGGACGGCCCGTCGGCTTCGTCGAACCAGTTCGCGGTGCGCGCCGCGATCCGCCACAAGTTCTGATCGGGCGGGCGGTGCCGAGGCCGAGCGCCTCGGCGCCGGCTGCCGTCAGTCTGCCCGGGGGTTGCCCCCGAGCGTTTCCGCAAGCCAGTCGACGAAGATCCGCACGCGCGGTGCGAGATGCCGGCCGGTCGGAAACACCACCGACACGGGCAGCGGCTCGGCGTTCCATTCCGGCAGCACCTCGACCAGCGAGCCGTCGGCGAGCAGCGGCCCGAGCCCTTCGCGCGGCGCCTGGATCAGCCCGAGGCCCGCAAGACAGCACGCGAGATACGCCTGCGAGCTGTTGACCGACACGACGCTGCGCATCTTGACCGCGTGCAGCTGGCCCGAATCCATATCCGCATATTCCCAGTCCAGCTCGCGGCCCGTGCGGCTCGAGAAATAGCCGACCGCGACGTGGTCCGGCAGTTCGTCCGGCGAGCGCGGCGTGCCGTGCCGCTCGAGATACGCGGGCGCCGCGCAGTTGATCTGCGCCAGTTCGCCGATGCGCCGCGCGACGAGCGACGTATCGGACATCGCGCCGACCCGCACCGCGCAGTCGATGCCATCGGCGACGAGATCGACGAAGCGGTCGGTCGTGCCGATCACGACGCGCAGGTCGGGGTAGCGCGCGTGGAAACCCGGCAGCGCCGGGATGACCTGGTTCAGCGCGAAGCGCTCGGGCAGGTCGACGCGGATCGCGCCGCGCGGCGTCGTGCCGGCGTCCTCGAACAGCGTCTCCGCATCGTCCAGATCGGCCAGCAACCGCATGCAGCGTTCGTAATAGGTCGCGCCTTCGGCCGTCAGCGCGACGCGCCGCGTCGTGCGCTGCAGCAGGCGGACCTTCAGGTGCTTTTCCAGATACTGGACGGCGTTGCTGACCGTCGGGCGCGGCAGTTGCAACTGCTCGGCCGCTTTCGTGAAGCTGCCGAGATGGGCGACGCGCGCGAAGATGCGCATTGCTTGCAGATGATCCATGCGGGTTGGGTGCGTGGGTGGAGAGGAGCAGGCTCCATTGTTAATCAGCGTCGAATGGATTGGTTGAGTGTTTCGCGTTTATCGCGCGCCGCGATGCGCCCAGAATCCGGCCTGTTCATTCATCACTCGAGGAAACGGATATGGAAACGCGTGAACTGGGCCGTACCGGCCCGCGGGTGTCGGCACTCGCGCTTGGCTGCATGGGGATGTCGGACTTCTACGGGCCGGCCGACCGCGACGAAAGCATCGCGACGCTGCACGCGGCGCTCGACCACGGCATCACGATGCTCGACACCGGCGATTTCTACGGGATGGGCGACAACGAGATGCTGATCCGTGATGCGCTGCGCGGCCGGGCACGCGACCAGGTGCTGATCAGCGTGAAATTCGGCGCGCTGCGCGATCCGGCCGGCGGGTTTGCCGGCTACGACGCGCGGCCGGTGGCGATCCGCAACTTCGTCGCGTACTCGCTGAAACGGCTCGGCACCGACTACATCGACATCTACCGGCCGGCGCGCGTCGATCCGGCGGTGCCGATCGAGGAGACGATCGGCGCGATCGCCGATCTCGTGAAGGCCGGGTACGTGCGCCATATCGGGCTGTCGGAAGCCGGCGTGGACACGATCCGACGCGCGGCCGCCGTTGCGCCGATCTCCGACCTGCAGATCGAGTATTCGCTGCTGTCGCGCGGTATCGAGGCCGGGATCCTGCCCGCGTGCCGCGAACTCGGGATCGGCGTGACGGCCTACGGCGTGCTGTCGCGCGGGCTGCTGGGCGGGCGCTGGAGCGCGGCGCGGGAAGGCGAGCGCGATTTCCGTGCGGCGAGCCCGCGGTTCCAGGGCGAGAACCTCGCGCACAACCTCGCGCTCGTCGACGCGCTGCGTGCCATCGCCGACGAGAAGGGCAGCAATCCGGCGCAGGTCGCGATCGCGTGGGTGCTGTCGCGCGGCGGCGATATCGTCCCGCTGATCGGCGCGCGCAAGCGCACGCAGCTTCAGGACGCGCTGCAGGCGATTGATATGCAACTAACGGTCAATGACATCGCTCGCATCGAAGCGGCGGTTCCCGCCGGGGCGGCTGCCGGTGAGCGTTATCCGGCCGCACAGATGGCGCACCTCGACAGCGAGCAGGGGCGGAGGGCATCTCAAGGGGACTGATCGGCGCGGATCGGTGCCTGTTTAGGAGCGGTCCTCTGTATTCGGCCCGAATTCGGATGCCGGGGCCGAAGCCGCGTTCGGGTTCGATTCCTGCGTGTCGCGCAACGATGCCTCGGTGCGTCCGAGCAGCGCGACGGTGAAACCGGCCTGGGCGAGTGCGATGGCCGCCCAGGCCGGTGCCGGAGCCTGCGCCGGTGACGGCCGCGAATTTCGTGGAAACACCGAGGGTGATGCATTCCCTGCCTGCGTTGACGTCGGCGGCGCGTGTTTCGCGGGCCCGCGGCGCGACAGCACATGGGCGCAGTCGCGCCGCCGCTCCATCCGGCAAGCCCTAGCCAGCCTCAGGCAAAACCAGATGGCGGGCGGCGCGATCGGGGTTCACCATCGGCGCCGTACTCAACCGGACGGAACGCCTTTCATGCACATTCATACGCTGACGATCATCGCGGTGGTCTTCCTGCTGGCCGGCGCGGTCAAGGGCATGATCGGCCTCGGGCTGCCGACGATCGCGATGGGGCTGCTGACGCTCGCGATGCCGCCGTCGGCCGCCGCGAGCCTGCTGCTCGTGCCGTCGTTCATCACCAATGTGTGGCAGTTGTGGCTCGGCCCGTCGTTCGGGCCGCTGCTGCGCCGGCTTTGGCCGCTGCTCGCCGGCCTGACGATCGGCACGCTGACGGGCGGGCTGCCCGCGCTCGCGGCCGGCAGCACCTGGACGCATGCGGCGCTCGGTGTGGTGCTGATCCTCTACGGGCTGTGGGGGCTGGCCGCCGCGCGGCTGCCGGCGCCGGGCCGCCATGAAAAATGGCTGTCGGCCGTGGTCGGCTACCTGACGGGTGTCGTGACGGCCGCGACCGGTGTGTTCGTCGTGCCGGCCGTCCCGTACCTGCAGGCGCTGCGGCTGTCGAAGGACGACCTGATCCAGGCGCTCGGGCTGTCGTTCACCGCATCGACGATCGTGCTCGGCCTGCAGTTGCGCGTGACAGGGGCGTTGGAGACGGTCGATCTCGGCGTGTCGGCGCTCGCGCTCGTGCCGGCGCTGGCGGGCATGGCCGGTGGGCAATATGCGCGGCGCGTGATGAGCGAGAAGGCGTTCAAGCGCTGCTTCTTCGTCGGACTCATCGCGCTCGGCGCGTATATGGCGACTTCGGGGTGGCTGTAAGCGGGCATCGCTGACGAGCCCGATGCCCGCTGTCCGCTGTCCGTGACGCGCCCGAAGCCGGTTTCGACATCAGCCGGCTTCGGGCGCGTTCACCGGACGTGGGTCACATCGCTCAGGCCGGATCGGCGTATTTCAGCGTCCACCCGAACGTGCGGGTCGCGCCCGCGCCGAGTGCAAACGGCTTCGTCGTGCAGGCGAAGTTCGAATGCAACTGGCCGATCGGCGTCGTCGACAGCGGATTCGTCGTGCCGTTCGCCGTATCGAAGGCCGACAGCGCGCAGGTGTCGAACCCGGACGCCGCATAGCCGGTCGCGGCGCTGTTCGCGTAGGTTACCGACACGCCGTCGCCGTTCGCCTGCGTCGACGCGAAATCCGCGAACGACGTGAAATCCGTCTCGACCGACAGGTTGCCGGTGAGCGTACCCGTGCTCAGCGTATCGCTGCGGGCGACCGAGCCGTGCGCGAACGTCAGCACCGTATGCACCTGCAGATCGAGATCCGTCGTGTACGCCGCGTTCTTCGACGCGAGCCGGAACTTCGCGGTATCGAACGACACGATCACCTGGCCGTTGCCTTGCTGGACGTTCAGGTTCTTGTAGTACGTGACGGGAATGTAGGTCTTCCCGTTGTACGACACCTGCGGCACCAGCAGTGCGTAGCCGAGATCGGTCGTGCCGTAGATCAGCTTGTCGGAGAACGGCACCGGGTAGTACGGCGTGTACGAGTTGTAGTCGGGCGCCTGGCTGAGGTTCAGGTTGATCACGCGCCGGCCGTCGCGCACGGTGACGAGCGCCGCGCTGTACGGATGCGCGGTGTCGCCCGGCTGGTTGTACCAGGTGAGCGTGTAGTGCGGCAGCGCGTCGAGCCACGCGTTGTAGTCCGTATCGGCCATCGGCGCCTTGCCGCCGAAGCCGAGCTTGTTCCACCACGCGTTCACGTACAGGTACTGGTGCAGCAGGCTGAAGTTCTCGCCCATCACGCGCGGCTTGCCGCGATACGCGTCCGTGCCGCGGCCCTTCACCCACATGTTCACCGAAGGCGTGGGCAGCGACGGGTCGTACCAGTACGTGTCGAACCGATGCGCGGCCTGGTAGATGAACGCATACGCAACCTGCTTCTCCTGGTCGGTCAGCACGCCGGCATTGGCCGCGGCCGTCAGCACTTCCATGAACGCCGAATCGCCGTACGGGCCGATCGAGCGGCCGTAGTTGAAGCCCTGGCCGTTCGCGTTCAGCTGCGGCAGGATCAGGTCGACCGACTTGCGCAGATAGCCCTTCAGCTCGGGCGTGAGGTTCGCCTCGTTGCCCATCTCGAACGTGCGCTCGGTCACTTCACCGATCAGCAGCGTGCTGTAGCGGTCGAAGCGCACCTGGTCGTAGTAGGTCGTGTGTGTGTTCGACGCCTCGTCCGAGAATCCGCCCGACGAGTCGTTGCGGATATGGTTCGTGAGCGTGTACAGCAGCGCGTCGCGCGCGCCCATCGTCGCGACCGACGGATCGGTCTTCGATGCAAACGACGGGCTGCTCCAGCCGAGCTTCTGGCGCAGCCCGGCGATTCCGTAGGACACCGCATAGTAGTTCTGCGCGGTGTTGAGCGAGGCGATGTCGATCGGCGTGCCGGCCGCGGGGCACGTATCGGTCTTGCCGCTCGCATCGGGGCCGAACATGTCGCAGAAGGTGAGCCGCCGCTGCAGCGTCGCGAGCATTGCGTCGCTGAAGACTTCGTTGAGCATCCCGTGCGCCTTCAGGTTGTTCAGCGCGACGAGATAGTAGTACTCGCCCCACGACGTATTCGCATACGTGTAGTTGCTGCCCGACTGCGCCATCATCGCGGTCGTGATCGTCTGGTACGTCGCGAGGTAGCTGGCGTATTGCGGATCGTTCTTCGACTTCATGTCGATCAGGATGTACGACAGGCCGAGCGCGAGCTTGCCCGGCAGGAATTTGTCGCCGGTGTTCGTGTCGAGCACGTGGACCGGCGTGCCGTCGCCGAGATCCATCACGACCTGCGTGAAGTCGGGTGACTTCCGGATCAGGTCGAACAGTGCGCGCATCTGGCCCATCATCGTGACCGGAACGTTCGTGCCGGCCGGCACGCTGGTGTCGGGCGCGCCGTAGACGAGCGCCTGCAGCGAGTTCGACGCGAGCGTCGGTGTCGTGGACGGGGGCGGCGAAGATGACGAGGGTGGCGGCGTGTCGGTCACGTCGTTGCCGCCGCAGGCGCTGACGAACAGGACGGAAAGGGCGCTGAACGCGGCGCCGAGCGCGAATCTGCTGCGCGGATGCATTGTGTCTCCAGTTTTGAATAGTGATGAAGGACGGGCGGGGGTGGCCGTTGCCGCGCTCGATGCCCGTACCCGGCCGCCGTCCTGCAACCCTGATCCCTGAAGACGGACGGCCTGAATCACCAATCGAGCGGGCAAGCGTTCTCCCGGCACGGGCCGTGACCGGCGTCGCGCGAAGACATTGGAAAACGTTTTCCAAATTTAGGCATCGATCGGCGTGATGTCAATGAACTTTCACGTCGGACGGGGCGGGAAAAACCCGGATGGTGGGCAGGGGAGTGTGAAGGGTTGGAGCGAAATGTTGAAGAATTTACCGGGATTTCTTCGTGATGAGATGAAGTGAAGCGCGGGATACCGATGCGGACACGACGAGCAGGATGACTATCCGGCGATGCGTACTCGCCGGTGTTTGAGAGAAAACGTTATCCATAAATAAGTATCGCGGTGAATTCGACGGACATCGGGGCATGGTGGCGACCGGCAGCCACGCTCTCGCAGAACGTGACCTTCCGGCCGTCGACGGCGAGCCCCATGAACGTCCCGCTCGGCGAACAGGCGAAGCGCAGCCGGCATGCGATGTGCGGCGGCTCGCACACGAGCAGCCGGATGTCGAAGCGGAGGTCGGGAATGTCGCGGAAGTCCTGTTCCAGCATCTTGCGGTAACCGGCGAGGCCGACTGGCCGGTTGTTGTGAATCACGTTATCGGAGACGTATTCGCCGAGCGCCGGCCAGTCTTGCCGGTTCAGGCAGTCGATGTACGCGCGGTAGCGGGTTGCAAGATCGGTGTCGGTCATGGCCGTGCCTCCGTGTGTCGGCGGGATGAGTGGGATGCGGCGCGCGTCACCGTGGCGTGGTTTCGCCGGACAGGAACGCGACGAACTCGCGCGTGTACTTCGGCAGCGCATCGAACGACCGCGCGCACAGCTTCAGCCGGCGATGGCTCCACGTATCGGACAGCTCGACGAGCCGCACGTCCATCGTCTGCATCGCGCGCTCGGCCGCATGGCGCGACACGATGCCGATGCCCACCCCGCTCGCGATCACGCGGCAGATCGCATCGAAGCTCTTCAGTTGCACGCGATAGCGGATCCGCTTGCCGAGCGCGCGCGCCTGGTCGGCGAGATGCACCTGCAGTGCGCTGCCGTCGGTGAGGCCGATGAAGTCGGCATCGGCGATCGAGTCGAACGCGACCTTGTCCTGCGATGCGAGCGGATGCGCGGCCGGCACGACGACGATCAGCCAGTCCTCGCGGAACGGCTTCTGTTCGAGCCCGCCGAGCCCGACCGAATCGGCGACGATGCCGACTTCGGCCGTCTTGTTGCGGATCGCATGCACGATCTCCTGGCTCGAGCGCTCCTCGACGCTGATCGACAGCTTCGGATGATGCGGCAGGTAATCGGCCAGCGCATCGGGCAGGTATTCGCTCAGCGACGCCGTATTGCACAGCAGCCGGATATGCCCGCGCAGCCCCTGGCCGTATTGCTGCAGTTCGCCGCGCATGTGGTCGATCTGCTGCAGCACGGTGCGCGCGTGGTGTTCGAGCGCGCGGCCCGCGTCGGTGGCCTGCGCGCCCGACTTGGTCCGGTGCAGCAGCGGCACGCCGAGCTCGTCCTCCATGCCGCGGATGCGCTCGCTCGCGGCCTGCAGCGTGATGTGGGTCCGCTCGGCGCCGCTCGTGATCGTGCCGGCCTCGCAGATATTCAGGAAGAGCCGCAGGTCGGTCAGGTCGAAACGCATGATGGGTGGGCGATCGTATTGGAATGGCCGATAAGTTAGCAGGGAACCGCGGCCGCGGTCTCAGGCGCAGCTTGAGGCCCGATTCGCGGGTTCCGCATTTTCGGGGCGCGATCGATGGCGGATCATGGCCGCACATCAACCGGGGAGCCTGTCATGCAAATCGATCCGTCGTGGGGCGTGTCGTTCAAGATCGCGTTGCACGTGCTGTTCCTGTGCATCGGCATCGCGTGGGCCTGTTCCGAACTCGCCGCGTGGTTGCGCTGAACGTCGCGGCGATCGCCGCCTCGCACCTATTGAAACAAATTCGTCATAGTGTCCAGAGACGAAAATTCTTCCGCTTTCCTGCAAAAAGACCATCAAGTTTTCCTGAATCGGACCGTATTACCGGTAGCGAATGCCGGCCGGCATCCGGTTCGTGATCGTTTGTCATCATTGTTTGCATCCGGTTACACGTCGGCCGTTCCGTTTTTGAGATGCTTGAAAGATTGTCAAACCGGAGTCGGATCGTCCATGAAAACGCGCGAGATTCACCGCAACGCGGCGTGGCTGCCAGGCCTGGCCGCCGTGCTCGTCATGGCCGGTTGTGCAAGCACGCAGTCCGTTCCGCCGAGCGACACGCTGGCGGGACAGTCGTCGCCGTCGAGCCAGCTCGCCGCTGCGCCGTCGACCGCCACCCCGCCGCCGGCGCCGATTCTCATCGCGCAGAAGTACGTCGTGAAGCGCGGCGACACGCTGACGGGCATCGCGTCCGCGAACGGCTGCAGCATTGCCGACCTGCGCACCTGGAACAAGTTGGGCGCGAACGGCAGGCTGCGCATGGGGCAGGCGCTGCGCATCGTCAAGCAGCAGCCGTTGCCGGCGCCGGGCGCGGCCGGCACGCAGGGGGCCGCATCGTCGGCGTCGGGCAATGGCGCAGCGGGCAACCCGGCCGCCACGCAGACCACCGCGTCGAGCGCGAGCGACCGTCAGGTCGTCAAGGAAACGAAGCGGCATGCGGGCGGCGTCGCGCTCAAGTGGCCCGCGAGCGGCAAGATCGTCGACGGGTTCCGGCCGGGGCAGAATCGCGGTATCCAGATCGCCGGACGGCCGGGCGACCCCGTCCGCGCCGCGGCCGATGGCCGCGTGATGTACGCGGGCACCGGCCTGAACGACTACGGCAGCCTGATCATCGTCCAGCACAACGCGGATTTCCTGACCGCCTATGCACACAATCGCAAGCTGCTCGTGAAGACGGGCGACATCGTGCGCCAGGGCGACGAGATCGCCGAGATGGGCGACCTCGACAATTCGCGTGTCGCGCTGCTGTTCGAAGTGCGACGCGACGGCAAGCCGGTCAATCCGATGCCGTACCTGCCTTCGTCGCAAGGGTGAAGCAGGGCCGTTTCGCTGGAACGTCGCGGCGGTCGCTGCTACGCTAGGGTCTGTTCATGCGAGTCCCGCGCTTCGCGGGGCCGACGGTCGTCTTTCGGGGATGCGCGGCAAATGCCGTCGCGGGCCGGCTGTCGGCGTGATCGGGTGCGCTGCTTCACTGCATGCCCGAGCTGCTTCGTGCCACCGATTCCGACAGAACTCACGACATTCATGGAACACTCTCCGACACGCCGCTCGCTGTTGCTTGCCGCCGTTGCCGCGCCGTTCGTCGCCGCGTGCACGTCCGCGCCGGTCGCCGACCAGGGGCGCGCCCATACCGCCCAGGCTGAATTGGCCGCGCTCGAGAAGGCCTCGAATGGCCGGCTCGGCGTCGCCGCGCTCGATACGTCGAACGGCGTACGCATCGCTCACCACGCGCGCGAGCGCTTCCCGCTGTGCGGCACCTATGCAGTCGTCGCGGCCGCCGCGATGCTCGCACGCGGCTCGCTCGACGCGTCGCTGCTGCCGCGCCGCATCCTGTACCGCCGCTATGAAATCGTGTCGGGCTCGCCGATCACGGAAAGTCACGTCGACACGGGCATGACCATCGAGCAGCTTTGCGTGGCGATGCTGCAGTCGGGCGACAAAGGCGCCGGCAACCTGCTGATGGGCGTGCTCGGCGGCCCGCAGGCCGTCACGTCGTTTGCGCGCGAGAGCGGCGCCACGTCGTTCCGCCTCGATCACTGGGAACCCGAACTGAACAACGCGGCGCCCGGCGACGAACGCGACACGTCGACACCGGTCGAGATGGTCGACACGCTGCAGCGGCTGCTGCTCGGCGACACGCTGCAGGAGCCGCAGCGCACGCAACTGACGGAATGGATGGTCGGCGGCGCGCGCGGCGCGACCGGCATCGCGGCGGGCGTGCCGCCCGGCTGGCGCATCGCGGACAAGGCCGGCACGGGCGGTTACGGCACGACGACCGACGTCGCGGTGCTGTGGCCGCCGTCGCGTGCGCCGATCGTGATGGCCGTGTCGTTCAC